>JAPOON010000113.1 GCA_026713405.1 Gammaproteobacteria bacterium | reverse complement strand
GCGTAGCCCAGGTGCTGCTCGGCCGTGTCGCCCTCGGCATGTGCGGGAACGTGGCGGATGAACAGGGAATGGGTGCGAGTCCAGTAGGGAAAGTCGTGCAGCGTGTCGTTCGGGTCCATGGTCCGCCCGGCCCGTTCCGCCTCTGCCAGCGTCTCGTGCGCCCGCCGGATGTCGTCGATGGACCAGTGTGTCGCCTGCGTCGGCTGATTGGGCCAGAGCGTGCGGACCTCGCGCGCGATCCGCACCGCGGGCATCGCGGTTTCCCAGGTTGGCGGAGGCGGATAGGGGCCGACCTCCTCTTGCGACGCCGACGTTGCGGCCTGCCCGGCGTTCACCGTGTATGCCGCGTATCCCCCGCACAGGCCAATCACAAGCGCGGCCACGGAAGCCGCCCGGGTTCGCCAAATCGTGTCGACCGTCGCCATCGTCCTAGTACATCGCGTTCTGCGGATACAGACCGACATTGACCTTCAATATCGCGTACATCAGATACTCGTTCGGTTCGAATCCGGGTGCGTGCGCAACGTTCGGAGGAATCGCCACCCAGTCGCCGGGCTGGACGTCAAACAAGGTGGCATCCCGAATGGGTTGGCCGTTGAACTCGCCGGGCAACAGCACGCTAGGGGTCTCGGGGTAGTACGGCACCCTCCCCTGTTGCCGGTTCTCAATGTAGCCGCCGGCGGCAATCCGGCCCGCCCCGCCCGCCAGGACGTAGAAATCGGAGACCCCTTCGTGCAGGTCGGCATCGTCGTGGCGGCTCATGACCCCGATGATGTTGGACGGCCGCGGAAGGTCGAAGGTGGTCCGGCCGAGCACATGAATCAGGTGCGTACGGAAAAACTGGCCGTCAAAGGGAGGCCCGTCCCTCGGATCGCGCGGGCTGCCGCCGGCACGTATCCAGGCCAGGCGCTTATCGTAGAGTTCGGCGATCTCGCTTACCGTCCAGTGCATCGGGCGGTTTGGCGGGTCGGGGTACAGCGGCGGGTTGGCAACCGGGGGGATGGGGGGCGGCAGGTCGGAATCGCCCGGCGCTGCGGATTGCGCGCTTTCAGCGGCCGGGGCTGTGTCGGCCTCCGTTACCAGGCCGCCGAAGTAGCCCAGCATTGCCCCGGCGAGCAGGAGCGCAACGAGCCGCTTCATCCCTTTCTTTTCCCCCATCTGTCATGTCCGGCGCGGGCAGACGGCCCGCTCCGACACGGAAATCAAGTATCGCTACTCCATCCAACCGATTCCAGGTTATCAGTCGCGTAAAGCTCCGGCGCCTAGAATCGATACTGAACCTCAAGCCCGTACCGGCTCCCCCAATGGGGGTTGAAGGTGGTGAACAGGCCGATATCGGTGGTATTGAGCTGGATTTCCGCGTCGTTGATGTTCTTGCCGAACGCCGTCACTTCCCAGCGGTCGTCCGCGGAGACGAAGCGCACACTCGCGTCCATCGTCCAGTAGTCGTCCATGATGACCGTATTGGAGGCGTTGCCGGTGCCGGGGCGGTCGTCGTGGTAGCTGACCGACCCGCGAAAGGCCAGGTAACCGGCATCGCCCAGGGGCTGGTCGACCATCGCGACAAGCGTTCCGCTCTTCTCCGCCAGCAGCAGGAACTCGTCGGCTTCGAGCGGCGGGAAGCCGCCGGCAACCAGTTGCGAGCCCAGGCGCCCGTTGTTGAACCCGACCAGCGCGCCGGGATCCAGGTCCTTGTATTCGCCGTCCTGAATGCCCAGATTGCCGCTCAGCGAGAAGCGGTCGGTAACCCGCCAGAAGGCCTCGAACTCCACGCCGACGAAACGCGCCTTCGCTGCGTTCTGCACACGCTGCGATGCGTCGGGCTGCACTACGATGCGTTGCAGATCGTCGAAGGTGGCGTGGAACACGGCGACATTCAGGCGCAGGCTGTCGTTGACGTCCGACTTCATGCCGACCTCGAACGAGTCCACCACTTCCTCATCGTATTTGGGCGACACGACGAAGGCGCTGGAGTTGCGGATATTGAAGCCGCCGCTGCGAAAACCGCGGCGATACGACCCGTACCACTGGGTGTCTTCCGAGGAAAAGTACTGAATCGTCACCGAGGGGCTCAGGTTCGACCACTGCTCCGAGTCGTTGAACCCGAAATCGCAGACGCGCGCCGCCGCATCGCAGGTCGAGCCCACGGTGATGTCGGCTTCCTTCTCCTCGTCCGTCCAGCGCAGGCCGACGTTTACGGTCCATTGCGGGTCGATCCGCCAGTTCACCGCGCCGAAGACCCCGATTGCGTCGTGATCGACGATCCCGCCAAGACCCTGCAGGAAAGGCGACCCCAGCAGGTCGGCGAAGATGTGGCGCCCTTCGAGGTAGTCGACCTCCTGCCAGAAGTAGTAGACGCCCAGCGTCGTCTCCACCGCATCGTTGAACGGTGTGCCGGACCAGCGGGCTTCCTGGGTGAACTGTTCCTGAACCGGATTGGACAGGAACACGAATATGTCTTCGCCGGCGCCGTCGGCATCCACCACGTTGTACTGGTCCATTTCCCGATAGCCGGAGAGCCAGGTGAACGTGCCGTTGCCCGTATCCCAGTTCGCATCCAGGACCACGCTGGTGTAGTCGTACTCGTTGATCCCGTCCGTGTCGGCAACGATGTCCTGGGCGTCGCCATCGAGGTCCGGCAGGTGCAGCCCCCTGCCGGTGCGGATCGCCGTGAAGGCGACGCCGCCGTCCCCTTCGGTATCGGAGAACTCGGCGATCAGATCGATGGTTGCCGCCTCGGTCGGGGTCCAGCGCAACGACGGGCGTATGATCAGCGTCTCGTTTTCGCCGAACTTGCCGCTCAACTCGTTCTCCCGCCCCAGAATCAATCCCGGCTGCGGCCCGTCGAAGCGGTTCCTGTAGTAGCCGTCGACACTCTTGTAGTGCACGCTGAGCCTGCCCGCCAGCACGTCGGGAACCATCGTCCCGGTCACCTTGAATCCCCCGTCCAGCCGGCCGTCGGTACCTGTGGTCAGACGTACCGCACCGGAAGGTTCAAAGCTTGGCCGCTCCGTGCGCAGCAGCACGGCGCCCGCGGTGACGTTGCGCCCGAACAGCGTGCCCTGGGGCCCTCGCAGAATCTCCGCCGACTCCAGGTCGAAGGTATCGAGGTTCTGCCCGTTGAGCAGCGCCACGATCACGCCGTCGACAAAGACGCCGACGGCCGGGTCGTCGGATGGAATACTGGACGACGTGCCGATTCCCCGGATGTTGAACAGTGTGCCGTTCGCGACCGTTCCGTGCGGCTGCAGCTGCGCATTGGGGACCAGCAGGCCGATGTCGCTGATCGTTTCCACCCGCGCGACCTCCAGTTGATTGCCCGAGAGTGCGGTGATCGAAACGGGCACGCCCTGCGCCGCTTCGGCAGACGCTTTCTTGGTTGCGGTGACCAGCACCTCCTCCAGCACTGCGCCCGATGATCCTTCTGTCCCGAAGGCCGGGACAGACACTGACAGTGCGAGGCAGAAAAGTAGGTATCGCGATGCAGATACAGCATCAAGGATTGGTCGGATTCTCATCTCGGCTCTCCCCTCAAAGTTACCGATGACCGTGTACGACCGTAGACGATTGCCTGGATTGTTGTCAATATCCGCCACTGATTGTATATAGACAATAAACGTGGAGTCTGCACCTTTGGACGAGACACCGGGCACACGGCGCCGCCAGGTTCCGGCGGTCAGCCGCGCGGTGGCGATTCTGCGCCTTCTCGGAAGGTCGGCCGAGCCGGCCGGCGTGAGCCGGATCGCGCGGGAACTCGGCCTGGTGCCGAGCACCTGCCTGCACATCCTGCGCGTACTCACCGATGAGGGTCTGGTCGAGTTCGATCGCCACACCAAGCGCTACTCGGTGGGCATCGGTATTTTGCCCATCGCCCGCGATGCGATTCAGCGAAACGGCTTCGCGCAACTGATCGAGCCGAGGTTGACGGAGCTGTCCCTCGACTTCGGGGCCACGGCAATGGCAACCCGGTTAACCGCGCAGGGCCACATGGTCGTGGTGGCAATTTCGCGCGCGCCACTGCCGGTGCGCCTGCACGTCGAACTCGGCAGCCGCTTTCCGGCACTCATCGCTTCGACGGGCAGATGCCATGCCGCAATCAACCTCCACGAGGTCGGAGAAGTCGAGCTTCGCGCGCGCTTCGATGCGCTCAGGTGGGACAATCCGCCGCCTTTCGATCAATGGTTGCGGGAGGTCGAGCAGGCACGCCTGGACGGCTACGCCATCGACCGGAGCTGCTACATCAGCGGCATCACCCTGATGGCCGTGCCGTTCCTGAACCGGGCCGGCCGCATGACACACAGCATGGTGGCTCTCGGCATCAGCGAAACGATCGAGGCGGCAGGCGTTTCCACCATGACATCCCGGATGCTCCGGCTGCGGGACGAGGTCTCGGCGCTGCTCCTCGACGGCTGGCAACCGGCGCGATGACCGCGTATCCGGCAAGTCACCGACCGCCGTTGGCGGCTGCAGCGCAGCCTCCGCAAACCATCCAATCGCCGCGAAGATGTACTTTCGGGGCGATGTTAAACTCCCCGGCTCTCAAATCGGACACCGGCTGCGTGCTTCACCAGGCCTCTTTCCAACCGGAACCCAAGACCTCGTTCCCGGACCAGCCGGATCGCAACGCGGGGAACTCGAATGGGCAGCCCATTCCAGCACCTGATCGTCTCTGAACGGCCCGGCGTACTTTCCGTCACCATCGATCGGGAAGCGAAGAGAAACGCACTGAGCATGCAGGTTCTCGGGGAGATTCGCAGCGTATTCGAGACCCGTGCCCGGGATCACGGCCTCAGGGCCGCAACCGTTACCGGGTCCGGGGAGAAGAGCTTTGCGGCCGGCGGCGACCTGAGAGAATTGGACGCCGTGCGAACCGTCGAAGACACCAGGAACATGTCGGAGGTCGCGAGGTCCGCCCTGGATGCCATCCGGAATTTTCCCGTCCCGGTGGTCGCTGTCCTCAACGGCACGGCTCTGGGTGGCGGCGCGGAGCTGGCCATGGCCTGCGATTTCCGCTTGGCCACACCGGGCTCCAGCATCGGTTTCCTGCAGGGCACGCTGAACATCACGACCGCCTGGGGAGGCGGCCCGGATCTCATGGAACGCATCGGTTCGGCGCCAGCCCTCCGGCTGCTGGCAACGGCACAGGTACTGACAGCGCCCGAAGCTCTGGAGCTTGGCGTCATCGATGCCCTGACGGACGATGCCCTCCCG
>JAPOON010000112.1 GCA_026713405.1 Gammaproteobacteria bacterium | reverse complement strand
GTCGGCGGCGGGACCACGCCCGGCGGCACGTTGTAGCCGTTCGTCGGCGAGCCGATGTCGGAGTTGTCGTCGTACTTCTCGACCGTCAGCAACGCCTCGAAGCGGTCGTTGGGATTCGCCAGCAGGGCGATGCCGTAGTTGCTGTAGTCCTTGCGCGGAAAGTCCTCCTGCAGGTTGGTGTTGTACATGTAGCCGTCGCCCTCGATGGTCGTGTAGAAGACCTTGGCGGCCAGCTTGTCCTCCATCACCGGTGTGTTGAAGACTGCGCGCAGTTCACGCTGTCCCCACTTGCCCATGGTGTACTTGACCCGCGCGCCGAGTTCGCCCGTGGGGCGGCTTCTGACCACATTGACGACGCCGCCAACCGTGTTCTTGCCGAACAGCGTACCCTGAGGACCGCGCAGGATCTCGATCCGTTCGATGTCGAAGTTCTCGATGATCTGCCCCGACTGGGTGCCGAGGTGGATGCCGTCGATCATGACGCCGATGGGCGAATCCAGGGAATTGTCATCGACCCGGGTCGGGCTGATGCCGCGGATGATGATGGAGGATCCGCCGGTACGGCCCGGATTCATTCCGATATTCACATTGGGCGCAAATCCATTGACGTCGGCCAGGTTGCGGATGGTGGAACTGCGCAGTTCGCCCGACAGGGCCGTGATGGCGATTGGAACTTCCTGCGCCGATTCTTCCCGCTTCCGGGCGGTGACGATGATTTCCTCAATCATGGCGCCCGATGATTCGGCTGATTCGGATTCGGCGAACGCCGCACCCGACACGCCCAGGCCCAGAGCGCCCAAGACCACGGCCACAGCAGGCCAAACCAAGTGCTTGGCTGAATTAAACATTGATTTGTCTCCCTTTTTTTGTCCCGCGTCTCCCACCGCGAGAACCAGCCAAACTCTACCAGCGGCTGCAACTCAAATAAAGTCGAGGCGGGAAGGGCTCCAGTCCGGGAGGTGTCCGGAGCGAGCTTGGATTATTCAGCGCCCGGCAACCGGGCGCGCGGTCGAATTTTCCCGGCGCCTGAAACGAAAAGGCCCGGACAAGTCCGGGCCTTTTCTGTCAGGTCAACGACCTGGAAGAAACGAACTACAACTCCATCTCGAATTCCAGGCCCCAGGTCCGGCCGGGCGTCACCGTGCTCACTGCAAACAACGAGGCGATATTGCCGGGCGTTTCAGTCACCGCATCGTTCAGATTGCGGCCGTACAGCGTCACGCCCATATTGCGCCAGTAATAGCCGACGGATGCGAGGATGAATTCCCTCGAAGCGATCTGCAGGTGCTCGGCGTTGACCAGGCTCGCCTCGATTTCATCGACATAGTTGTACTTGGCATGAATCTCGATTTCGCCTTCGCCGACGGGGAAGGTTGCGGTACCGCCAACCCCGAACGTGTTCTCGGGGGCGTTACGGGGACGCAGATGGGTGGCGTCCTCGATCTTCTGGCCGAGGTTGTCGTCCAGCGGGTTGAGGTCGGTCATGAAGTCCTTGTACTCGGCATCCAGGAAGCCGTAGGTGGCGAACAGGTTGATGTGCTCATTGACCACGAACTGCAATTCGGCCTCGACGCCCTGGTAGACGGCCTTGGCTACGTTGCTGAACACGGTCGCAACCGTCTTGGTGTCCTGGTCGAGCTGTACTGCCTGCTCCTGCTTGTCGTCGAAATCGTTATAGAAGTAGGTGAGGTTCAGCTGCATGCGGTTGGCGAAGAACTGCCCCTTCATGCCGAATTCCCAGGAATTGGCGTATTCCGGGTTGTACTGGTCGCGCACGAAGTCGCGGGTGTTCTGGTTGACGCCGAAGAAACCGCCTGAGTGGAAGCCTTCCGAATAGGATGCGTAGAACATGACGTCGTCCGAGAACTGGTAGCTCAGCCCGAATTTCGGCGAGATCTCGTCCCACTTCTGGCTCAGGTCCGCGAAACCGGGGTGGTTGTGCACGTAGGCGCGGCTCACCGGCGCCAGATAGGACTGCGCGCCGATGAAGTCCTTCTTCTCCTCCGTCCAGCGAACGCCGGCGGTGGCGGTCAGCTTGGGCAGGATTTCATAGTCCACCTGGGTAAAGAAGGCGATCGACTTGGTTACCTGGTCCTCGTAGAGCAACTGGGCAAGCTCCGGCCCTTGCCACCCCGGGTCGTCCACGGGCGCGCCCGTGTCGCAGGCGATCGGTGCAAACGCGCCGCCCCAGCAGGCTTGCAGCAGAGCGGGATTACTGACCACTCCGCCAAACAGGGAATACCAGAACGAACCGCCCGTTACCCAGTCCTGCTCGAATTCGCTGCGCCAGTAGTAGGCGCCGACGATGGCGGAGGTCTTCTCGTTGACGAACTCGAGCCGCAATTCCTGGCTGAACTGTTCATAGTCGTTGTCGCGCTCGATGGTGATGTAGTTGCCTTTCGCGCCGTCGAAGTCGATCAGCCGGTCTTCGACCATTTCACGATAGCCCGTGACAGACGTGAGCCGGAACTGATCATTGAGGTCCAGGTTCATGTTCAGGGTATAGGCATTGACATCGAATGAGGCCGGACCGTTGTAGTCCATCGTGGTATCGCCCGGGAGGTCGAGTGAGGTCCGGCACTCCGTGTAACCGCCGATGCAACCCAGGAACCCGCCCGAAAAGTCCGGAGAACGCGGATCCGCCGGCGGTGATGCGAGGCCCGGAGGCAGGTTGTACCCGTGCGTCGGCGAGCCGATGTCGGAGTTGTCCTTGTACTTCTCGGCCGTGAACAGCGCCTCGAACCGGTCGTTTGGGGTAGCCAGCAACGTCACACCGTAGTTGCTGTAGTCTTTTTTCGGAAAATCTTCCTGCAGGTTGCTGTTGTAGACATAGCCATCGGATTCAATGGTGGAGTAGTACACCTTGGCGGCCAGCGAGTCCTCGATAACGGCGGTATTGACCACCGCGCGCAATTCCCGCTGTCCCCACTTGCCGACGGTGTACTTGAGCCGCGCGCCCAATTCCCCGGTCGGGCGGCTTCTGACGACGTTCACAACGCCGCCGACAGTGTTCTTGCCGAACAGGGTGCCCTGGGGGCCGCGCAGGATCTCGACCCGCTCCAGGTCGAAATTCTCAATAATCTGCCCCGAGAGAGTTCCCAGAAAAACGCCGTCGATCACGATGGCTATGGGCGAATCCAGCGAGTTGTCGTCTGTCCGGGTGGGGCTGATTCCCCGAATGGTGATATCGGAGCCGCCGGTTCTTCCCGGGTTTTCCGAGATCTGCACGTTGGGCGCATAGCCGTTGACATCGGCCAGGTTGCGCAGCGTCGAACTTCTCAGTTCACCGGAAAGCGCCGTGATCGCCACCGGTACTTCCTGGGCGGATTCCTCGCGCTTCCGAGCCGTTACGATAATCTCCTCGATCATGGCGCCTGATGACGCCTCCGATTCCGCCGCTGCCGGGATGGGGGTGCCCAGGCCAAAGCCAAGGGCCGCGGCCAATGCAGCGGGCAAAAGCAACACTTTCGCTGTTCTCAGCATGGAATATTCTCCGTCAAGTCTCTGATGACTCCCGGGGGCGGGAGCCGGCTAAACTCTATGCGAACCGCAGAATACTATAACGCGTTTACCCAGAGTTCCAGAAACTTGAGGTTGCCACCGCGATTTGGCTTGCCTCCCCGCCACGGCTGACTGACAGTAAACAGATGCAAAAACGCGCTTTGCCCCGTACTGCTTTTGGACACGCCGTATCGCTGCTGTGCGGGAATGCCGCCGGTCTCGCGGTGAGACAGCTTGAGCCGACCCTGGAACACGATCCCCGCGAAGTGAATTTCCTCCGGCTCCCCGGTTGCATCCGGAGGTGCTTGCTCTGTGCCATGATCGTTGCCTGTGCCCTCCCCAGCGTTCGGGCTTCGGAAGGTGCTCGCCACACCGGAACTCCGACAGTCGGCGCGGACGGCGTCGAAGTGATGCGTTACAGCGGCATCCGGTTCGCTCGGGCGCCGATTCATAGCCTGCGTTGGCGCCCGCCGGTGCCCTACATCGCCACCGGACGGGTCGACGCCACAGCCTGGCCGCCGGCCTGCATTCAGGACAACGGCAATGTCGAGTGGTACGAAGGCGTCGCGAAAGCGTTCGGGCAGCCTCCGGACGTGGTGCACGACAGGCCGCCGATGTCGGAGGACTGCCTGTTTCTCAACATCTGGACACCCGATACCGGCGCCAGCCTGCCCGTACTCGTCTGGATCCACGGCGGCGCCAACACCGGCGGCTGGTCGTTCGAGCCCAACTATCACGGCCATGAACTGGCCGCGCGCGGTGCCGTTGTGGTTTCCATCCAGTACCGGCTCGATGTGTTCGGATTTCTGGCCCATCCCGAGCTCAGCGCCGAGTCTCCACACGCCTCCTCCGGCAACTACGGCATTCTCGACCAGATCGAAGCGTTGCGCTGGGTGCAGCGCAATATCGCCAGTTTCGGAGGCGATCCGGACAGGGTTACGCTCTTCGGCGAGTCGGCGGGCGCCGGCAACATCGCGTACCTGCTGTTGTCGCCGCTGGCCGACGGACTGTTTCACCGGGCAATCTCCCAGAGCGGCGGCTGGCCCGCCCGGCAACGCCGCACCGTTGGCGACGACGAGGCCGAGGGCGTTCGTTTCCTGGACTCGGCCGGCGTCCGCGACATCGGGGAACTGCGGGACCTTCCGGCAGACGAATTGTTCGCTCTCTCGCAAGAGCACTACCAACGCGGGTACGACGATCCTCCGGTGGACGGCTGGCTGCTCCCCGCCGCGCCGGCGGAACTCATCGCCAACGGGAGATTCGAAAGGCGCGAGGTCATCCTGGGCACCAACGCACACGAGGTGTTGATGTACCTGGACGAAGCCACCGAGGCAGACTGGCAGGACGCGTTGAATGCCGTTTCCGACCGCGCCGTAGTGACTGCCCTTCTGGCCGGCGAGCCCCTTCGCGAACGACTCGATGCACTGCAATCCGCCACGCAGTTCCACTGCCCGAGCTGGGCGCTGGCCGACGGGTTCGCGGCGGCGGGCACACCGACCTGGGTCTACCGGTTCGACCGGGTACGCGCCGGCGAACATGGGATCGGCGCCTACCACGGCGCGGAGATACCCTACGTTTTCGATACCCACGACCGCTGGCTGCCCACCGCCGAGGCTGACCGGGCGCTAACCCGGCACATGATGGAATACTGGCTGCAGTTCGCGGCCACCGGCAACCCGCATCACGCGGGCGCCCCGTCCTGGCCCCGCTGGACAGCGGGCGGCAAGGCCCTGATACTGGATTCGGAGATACATGCCGCACCGCTCGACACCCGGCTTTGTTCGCTGCTGGAAGACGGGTGACGGCCCCGCGAGGCCATGCAGTCCCAACCGCAAATCGACAAGATCATTTTCGGCGCCAGCGCCGGGCTCATCGCCGCCGCCTGCATTCCCATAGTCCTGGCGCCCGAGCAGGCATCGGACGCGGTCTCCGACACCTACGATTTCATCGCCGGCAACTTCGGCATTGTCTACCAGTGGATGACACTGGCCTCGGCCGTGGTACTGGGCGTGCTGGCGTTCGGCAAGTACGGCAACAAGCGCTTGGGCGGGGCCGATGCCCGGCCGGCCTACTCCAACATCTCCTGGATGGGCATGCTGTTCTGCGCCGGCATCGGCGGGGGCCTGCTGTACTGGTCGCCCATCGAATGGGCCTACTACCTCGATACGCCGCCGTTCGGCCTGTCTTCCGAGTCGCCCGAGGCGCGCGAATGGGCTGCAACCTACGGCATCTTTCACTGGGGCTTCTCCGCCTGGTGCATCTACTGCCTGCCGGCGGTGGCCATTGCCTACCCCTACTACCAGCGCAAGATTCCGCAACTGCGCCTGTCAACGTCCCTGGCCGGCATCGCCGGTAACGACGTGGCGCAACGTCCCCTCGGCCGCGTGGTGGACTTCGTATTCATCATCGCCCTGGTCGGCGGCGCCGGCACCTCCCTCGGGCTCGCGACCCCCATGATCGGG
>JAPOON010000111.1 GCA_026713405.1 Gammaproteobacteria bacterium | reverse complement strand
CGTGCGGGCGGACCAGTTGGCCCGTTATCCCGAGTAGTCCTGGGGCGGCCGGCGGCAGCGCATGGGCGTCGCCGGGGCGCTGTTACCCAACCCCAAATTCGTCGTCGGCGGCGAGCCGATCTCGGCGCTTGATGTCTCCGTGCAGGCCCAGGTGGTGAACCTGCTCGATGAATTGAAGTCGTCCATGGGGCTGACGCTGCTGTTCATCGCCCACGACCTGTCGATGGTGCGCTACGTGAGCGACCGCATGGCGGTGATGTACCTCGGGTCGCTGGTGGAAGTGGGCAGGGCGAACGATGTTTTCTTCCGCCCGAAGCACCCCTACACCGAGATATTGGTCGGCTCCAATCCGGAGCCGGACCCGGCCTCGGAGCGGGGTCGGGTGTCGACGCACATTCGTGGCGAAATCCCCTCGCCCATCAACATCCCACCGGGTTGCCGATTCGCGGGGCGCTGCCCGAAAGTCATGGATGTCTGCCGGGAACAGACGCCCGAATTGATCCCCCTCAAGGACGCGTCAAGCGCAGAGGAGGACAGGCAGGTCGCCTGCCACCTCTACGCCTGACCAGGGGTTCCGCCCGGTGCGGGATCAGCCCCCGAAGTTGAAGCGCAGCGACGCACCGAACAGGCGCGGTTCCGTCAGGAAGTAGTTCCTGAAGAATCCGGACGTATCCGACGTCAGGTATTTGCCCGTAACGTTGTCGTCATCGGAAATGTTGCGTACCCAGGCTTTCACCATCCAGCGGCCGTCGCTGCTCTCGTAGATGAGCGTGGCGTTGTGCTGGTCCCAGCTGTCGATCTCATCGCCGACGGAATTGAATTCCCGGGCGTACGAGTCGCCTTGCCAGTAGTAGTCCCAACGGGCCGTGAGCGAACCGGCGATTGCCGGTACCTGCCAGGTGTAGGCCAGGCCCAGCCTCAGGGTGTGTTCCGGGGAATTGGGCAGGTGATTGCCGTCCAGGTCGACGGGCAGCCCGTTCAGGGTCTCGACCCCGAAGGCGTCCAGGAACCCTCGCGAGAAGTAGGCCGGAATGGAGACGCCGGCGCTGTTGGCGGGATAGGCGACGTTCTGCAACACCGTCCCGTTGCGCAGGTCCAGGGCTCCGCCGCTCGCCAGCGCGGCATTGACCACCGCATCGGTAATCTGCGATTCCCGGGCAACGTAAGTCACCCCGGTCAACGAGCCCGGGTCGATGTTCTTCAACAGGATGTAGTCGGGGTTGTCGGCGGTGCGGTTCAGCGGGTCAAGCGACTCCGACCCGTCCACTTCTGCGTTCAGCCAGCCGTAGGCGAAATCCACCGCCATGCCCGGCAGCGCCTCGGGGCGCCACAGCCCTTCGATCTCGATGCCCATGATGTCGGCATCGATGTTGTCGTTGAGGGAGGAGTTGTTGGCGATGCGCGTTACCTGCAGGCCCGAGTAGTCGTACAGGAAGAACGCGCCGTTGAGCATCAGGCGCCCGTCCATGAAGGTGTTCTTGGTTCCTATTTCTATGGAGCCCACCTCTTCCGAATCGAAGGTGAACGACGATGTCGCCTGGAAGGCCGGCGGAATGGCGGGGTTGAATCCGCCGGGCTTGTAGCCACGGCTGTAGAAACCGTAAACCATGGAGTTGTTGTTGATCTGCCAGTCGATGCCGATCCGGCCGCTCAGCTCCGACCAGTCCGCCTTGCTGGGGCTGCCGGTAACGAAACGCGTCTCGCCGAAACCCGGTGCGGGCGGTATGGCGCCGGCCAGGGCGCCGAGGGCACCGCCGAATGCCTGCACGCCCGGATCTGCTGCAATCACGGCCGGGTCGCCACTGATCAGCGCCAGCGCCATGCCCTGAAACACCGGCGGTAAGCCGCCCAGCAACTGGAACGCCGTACCCAGGGGAATCGACCCGTCCTGGACTCCTCCGAGGATGCCCAGCGTGGCGATACCCCCGACAATAGTCGGCGCGGTTTCAGCATAGACCCCCTGGGCATCCCAGAACTCGAGCGTCCTCGTCGAAGCCTCGCTCAACGGCAGCGTCGGGTTGCTTGCCATGCCCACCATTTCCAGGAACAGCGGTGTGCGCAACCAGATCGGGTTGGCGCCGAACAGGCCGCCCAGCGCGGCGTTCGCATTGATGGAGTTGAACAACACGCTGGTGTCGTCCACTTCCTTGTTGTCCTCGTTGTAACGCAGGCCGGCCGTGATCTTCACGCTGTCGGAAACGTCGAAGTAGGCCTCGCCGAAGACCGCCCAACCGTCCTGGACCGTGCCATCGTCCGGATTGTTGGTGTTGTTGAAAAAACCGGGATACAGCGGCGGGAAGCCGAGCAGCGGCGCGCCGTAGATCGACACGATATCGAGGGTGTTGGCGAGTACGTAGTAGTCGCCGTTGCTGGTGGAGTCGTACAGGCTGCCGCCCACCTGGAAGTTGAACGGCCCTTCGAGCGTGCTGTGAATCCGCGCCTCGGCGGTCCAGTATTCGGAATCCGCATCCGCCTGGTCGAAAGCGAATACGCGGGTCTGGTCCACCGGCAGGATGCAGCCGCCGAATCCCCCGGCCGTTCCTTCGAGCAGGTTGCACTGATCCGACGTCCAGTCGGAGCCCGCGGCCAGGCCGGCGGGCTCGGAGGTGGGCCAGAGCCCCGCAGGATTGAGCGGCGTGGGCGCCAGCGTCGGCCCCACGTCCATCAGGTAGTCCTGCCGCGAAACGTAGTCACGGGTCTGGTAGGCCCCTGACAGGTTCACCATGAAGGAATCGAACTCATAGCTTAAGCCCGCGGTCCACAGGTCTTCCTCGTCTTCGAATACCGGCTCGTAGTCGGTGTGCATTTCCCGGAAGCCGCCCAGCGCCGGCCGCGGGTAGGCGTACATGGCGGGATTGGAACCGTCCACGCCCGGCGGCAGCGCGCCGGCAAGAGCCGCGAATATGCCGCCCGTGGTGGCGCCGAGGTGCGGTTTGTCGAAGCCGAACTCGTTCGGCAGGCAACCCGCGGTGGGCAGCGTGTTGCGTACGCAAACCTGGTTGGTGATCCGCGCCCGGTCGTCGTCTTCCCGGAAACTGTTGAATTGAACCCAGAAATCGGCGCGGTCGGTGGGCTGCCAGCGGAAGGTTGCCCTGAGGGCGGTGATGTCGCGGCCGTCGATGTCGTCATCGATGCCGTCGATGGTGTTGCCGTTGGCGTCGGTCTGGCCGTAGGCGATGTTTTCAATGTATCCGTCGCGGTCGAGCTTGAATCCGCCCAGGCGCAATCCGGCCGTTTCTCCGAGCGGAATGTTCAGCACGGCTTTGGCCCGTGTGTGGTTGTAGTCGCCGAATTCGAAATCCAGGAACCCCTCCGCTGCCTCGAAGTCGGGCAACGCGGTGACGAAGTTGATGGCGCCGCCCGTGGCGTTACGGCCGTACAACGTGCCCTGCGGGCCGCGCAGAATTTCGACCCGCTCCATGTCGAAAAACTCGATGGTATTGAGGTTGGTGCTGACGGCAATCTCGTTCATGTGCGTGGACACGCCGGCCTCGCCGGTACCGCTGATCACCAGCCTCCCGATGCCGCGGATGCTGAAGCTCGAATTGCCGAAGTTGGTGGCCGTGAAGCTGACGCTCGGTGCGTTCAGCTGCAGGTCGGATGGGTTGATGACCTGCCGGTCCTCCAGCATGCTGCCGGTCAGGGCGGTCACCGCGATGGGCACGTCCTGGATGCTCTCCGCCGTGCGCTGTGCGGTGACGATGACTTCTTCGATGGCGTCGCCCTCTTGCTCGGCCAGAACCAGGGCAGGAGCGCAGATGCCCGCGGCACCTGCGACGGCCACCAGCAACCGCTGGCGGATCGGATTCGCGCTTGTCATAACTATCCCCTCAGTTAATCCAGGGCATCAATGCCCCACATCCTTATAGGCTTGGCCGAACCTCCTGTCAAACGACGAACGGGCTCAATGACCCAACGAGCCGGATGGTTCCCATGTGCCCTCCGAAATACACAAACGCCCCGCCGCGACTGCTGTTGCGGCGGGGCGTCCGGTCACGTACAGATGACTCGATTCATGCACTCCCAAACCAGGGAAATGCCTGGTCGGCCGTCTAGGCGCGTCGCCTGGCGACGCGATCAAGTTGCTCCGCAACTTGGAGACGCTGTTCGAAAATGCGACTCATCATGTCCACATAAAGGCCGTTCAAGGACTCTAGTTGATATGGGCCCTCAGCGTCACCCCATAGGTGCGGGGCTCGTTGATGAACGTGTGCCAGCTACCGCCCTGAAACACGGAGTCGAATACCAGGGAATTCAGCCGCCTGTCCGTCAGGTTACGGCCCCAGACGATGACTTCGTAGCGGCCTTCGGCGGTCTTGATTCCCAACTGGGCGTTGAACATGTTGAACGCCTCGCGAACCTTCTGCGGATGGTCCAGGTCCGAACCCGTATTGACCTCTCCTACGTGGGACCAGTTCGCGTTCGCCATCCAGCGAAAGTTGGTGTTGGGAATCTCGCGGTCGAGGAACAGCGAAGCGCTGGCCTGCCACAGCGGCGATTGCGTCAGCCGCCTGTCGGCCAGGTGTGCGTTGTTCGGCAGCAGGTCGTCGCCGTAACGCGCATCGTTGTAGGTGGCCCCCGCGGTCAGGAACACACCGTCGGCCAGCGTGAGAAAGCTCTCTACTTCCACCCCCGAGGAGATGGCCTTCTTGACGTTGCCCACGGTAAAACCCAGGCCCGTGAAGGTATTGAGCTGGAAATCGTCGAAGGTCGTGTAGAACAGCGCCGTGTTGACGGTCAGGCGACCGTCGGCGAAACGGCCCTTTACGCCGAGTTCGAAGGAGTCCGAGGTTTCCGGGTCGAACCGGCTCTCGTCAATGAAATTGCCGTTTTCGTCCCGAAAGCCCAGAGCTTCCTGGTCGAGGTTGTAGCCTCCGGCCTTGTAACCCCTGCTGTAGCTGGCGTAGACGTTGACGGCATCCGAGGCCTGCCAGGCAAGCTTCAGGGTACCCGTGACCTCGTCTTCGGTTTCCGAGTTGTTGTAGCTTGCGTTGTCGCAGAGCGACCCGATCGGAACGAACGCGCAGAACGGGTCGTCGATGGCCTCGCCGAACGGGGCGCCGTTGATGATGGCGCCCGCGTCTTTTTTCTCGGAGGAATACCGCAATCCCGCCGTGACGTCGACGCTCGGATTCAGGTGCCAGCTGTTGTGGGTAAACAGCGACCAGCCTTCGGACTCCGAGAAATAGAGCGCATCGTACCCCTGGGCGGGAACCCCGCGTCCGGCCGGGTCGCCCATGAACAGCGGCGCTGTTTGAGGCGCTCCGATTGCGAGGGAGAGAAAGGTGGGGCCGTCATGGGACATGGCGACGATCTCGTCCGATTCCAGGTCCTCGGTGTAGACGTAGGCTCCGACCAGCCACGAGAAGTTATCGTTCTCGCCAAAGAGTTGTACCTCCTGGGAGAAGTTCTCGAACGACTCGTTCGTATCCTGAGGATGCAGAAGGTCGGCACTGGTGAAGTCGATATCCTGGCCGCGAAACACCTCGTAGTCCCGATAGGCGGTAACGGACCGGAAGCTCATGGCTTCCCCCATCTCCCAGAGCACATCCACGGACAAGCCCCAGTCCTCGACGTCCTCGGTGGGTTCGTAGTTCACCCCCACCCGCGATTTCTTGTCGACCTCGAAGGTATCGGTATTGCCGCCCAGAAGCGCAATAAGGGCGCTGGCGGGGCCGTTTATCCAGAACGCCGCGGGACAGCACGTTTCGTCCTTCTCGGTATAGTCGCCGATGATTCGCACCTCCACTCGATCGTCGGGCGTCCACAGCAGTTGCCCCCTCACATTGTGGCGGTCGCGGTTATCGTACGCGTCGTCGGAGTCGACATCCTGATAGAAGCCGTCGCGCTTTCGGTAGCTGTAGGCGAACCGGCCGGCCAGCACGTCCTCCGAGAGCACGGCGTTGCCGATGAAGCCGTATTCCTGGGAGTCGAGGTTGCCCACCCCCACGCTCAGGCTGGCGCTGTTCTCGAATTCCGGCTTGCGGGTGATGATGTTGACCGCCCCGGCCACGGTGTTCTTGCCGAACAGGGTGCCCTGGGGACCACGCAGGATCTCGATTCGATCGATGTCGGTCAGGTCGTTGAATGCCAGGCCCGCCCGGGAGCGGTAGATGCCGTCAATGAACGTGCCCACGGCAGCTTCGAGGCCGGGGTTGTTGCCCGTGGTGCCCACCCCGCGAATACGCAGGGTGCCGCCGTTGGACGTGCTGTTGGAACTGTAGACGGCGATTGACGGCGACACCTCCTGCAGCCCGTAGATGTCCTGCACTCCCCTGGCTGTCAGGTCTTCGCCGCTGAATGCGGACACCGCGATGGGTACGTCCTGTATGGACTCTTCGCGCTTGGTGGCGGTGACGATCATCTCTTCGATCAGATCGTCGACCGACTGTTCCGCTTCGCCCGCAAGAACCCCGCAAGGAATGCCGAGTACGCCCAGACCAGCCAGGCCGGCAATTAGCTTCTTCATGATTTACCTCTCCAAAATCAGGTTGTCGACGTGCTTGTACTACTCCCGTCAACCAACTGGGCGGCCGCAATCAGCCGCTTCAGATCAGCCGGCGCAAGCCCATGGAAACGACCCTTCCTCCAATTCGAAGGGGGCCGCTCCAACGCCCGTACATTAGGTAGTCGGGCGGGGGGTGTCAACGCGATTCGCGCCTCGGGCGAAACCCGTGTCGGCTGGCTTTTCGGGACTTGCGCGGTATAGTCGCCGGACGCGCCGGAGGGACGGTTCGTCAACCGGTCCGGCATCCAGCAGCGAGGGGTCGAGCCCGACCTATTCATGAATGAACTACTGCGGCAGTCAATAGCAGCGAAATCACTGGGCGTACTCCCGCCGCCTGCTCAACGTGCTGCAAGCACGCGTCCGTGCACCCAGCGCTTTCACTACTCCTCATCTTGCCAGCCTCGCTACGTCCATTCACGAATTGGTCGGGCTAGCACGTCATGAGCGAGAATTCCCGGCGGGGCGGGGTTGCCGGCGGCGTTACGTCGAGTGACGGGGCGAAGAAGGCCCTTACGGTCCTGACGGTCGGCCTCGTCTCCGGTGTCGGCGTCGTAATCGGCGAGATCGCCCTGGCGACCCTGGTTTTCTCGGGCGACCTGGCCCCATACCTTTCCCAGGGCATCGGCCTGGTGCTGTTCGGCATCTTTG
>JAPOON010000110.1 GCA_026713405.1 Gammaproteobacteria bacterium | reverse complement strand
CTTGTTGCGCAGCGCCGGCAAACTCTCGGGTGTGTGCGCGCTCTCGTCGGCGCCGATCATCACCGGGGCTTTCAGATGCAACAGGGCCTCGTCCTGCCCCGCGGGCAACGGCTGCTCGATCATTGCCACGCCGGTGTCCGCGGCGACCGGAAGCATCGACTCCAGTCGGCGCGGCGTCCAGCCCTCGTTCGCATCGACGATCAGTTCCGCGTCCGGGGAGCCGTCCCGCACGGCACGCAGGCGCTCGCCGTCGCGGCGGGCATCGGCCCCGCCCAGCTTGATCTTCAGCAGCGCGCGGTGCCTGTTTGCGGCTGCCATCCGGCGCATTTCTTTCGGTGTACCGATACTCAGGGTGTAAGCCGTCGTCGCTTCGCCCGGTTTCTCCAGGCCCAGCAGATTCCATGCAGCCTGACCGAGGTGTTGCGCCCGCCAGTCCAACAGGGCGCAGTCGAGGGCATTGCGGGCGGCACCCGCGGGCAACAGGCTGTTCGCATATCCGGCATCCAGAGCCTCCGCGGTGCTCATTGCCCGGACCGGGGCGAGTTCGCGCAGCACCGACTCCACCGTCTCGCCGTAGCGGCGATAGGGCACGCACTCTCCCATGCCCCGGTGAGTTCCATCGCTGACGGTGACCACCACAACATCGGCCACGCGTTTTACGGCCCTGGAAATGCGGAACTCGCCTTGCAGCGGCCACCGTTCCCGGTCAGCGGTTACCGACAGGCTCCTGGTACGGACCGGGCCTGCCATCAGAAGCGGTTCAACAAGGCGTCCACCAGGCCTGTCACCCCGAAGCGGACCGGGTCGGAAACCGGCAGGCCGAGCCGTGCCGCGGTTTCGTCCACCAGGGCACGGGCCGCGCCGGCACCGAGTTGCTGCGTATTCAGGGCGACCCCCGCACAGCGGATGTCCGGATTGGTCGAACGGCCGGCACCGATCGTCATGTCGATGACCGCCTCCAGCGACGGCATGGGCGATGCGACGTTGCGCATGGTGGCCCGGGTCGGCTCGTGGCAGACGACGAAGGCATCGGGTTGGGAACCGTGCAACAGGCCCATCGTCACGCCCGCAAAGGCAGGATGGAACAGTGAGCCCTGGCCCTCGATGACATCCCAGTGATCCGGGTCCGCCGCCGGAGACAGCCACTCGGCGGCACCCGAAATGAAATCGGCCACCACCGCATCGATGGCCACCCCGCTGCCTGCGATCAGAATGCCGGTCTGGCCGGTCGCACGGAAGTCGGCATCCACGCCCCGGCGCCGCAATTCGCGCTCGATGACCAGTGCAGCGTACTTCTTGCCGACTGAGCAATCGGTGCCCACGGTCAAGAGGCGTTTCCCCGGGCGCCTGTCGCCGGTGCCGGTCTTGAACCGCCGGTCCGCATGGCGGACGTCGAACAGTTGACGACGGTTGACCCGCGCCGCATCGGCCACCTCCAGAAAGGATGCGAGCCGGGTGGGCAGGCCACTCGCCACATCCAGCCCGCACCCGAGGGCCGCCACGATCACCGCGGTCCACGCAGCCGGCAACACGCCGCCCGGGTTGACCGAGCCGATCACCAGGGTTTTCGCACCCCGTGCAGCGCCCTCGCCGACCGTCAGTTCGGGAATGCCCAGGTCCGCCCCACACCCGGGCAGGCGAAGCTGACCCAGGGCCCGCTCCGGTCGCCAGTCGACGATTCCCTGCCCTGTCTTTGCCGCCAACTGGTCTTTGGCATCACCGATGAAGATCAGGTATGGGGACTGAATGTCCAAATCAACTTGCCTCGGTTGTCGCGGCACCTACAGCAGCCGCCGCGCCGGCTATTGAATCGCCAGTTCACCGAACCGGCAAGCGCGTGTCAGCGTCCAGAAGCGTCAGAAGGCAGGGCATTGCAAGCCGTGAATTCGGCGCTTGCGTGTTGCCGGGCCTTGCCTTAGCGTTGCCGCCGCAACGGATACCCTGATCTGGTGAAGCAGGAAGCAACCATGAATAACGCGCATTTCCGGTCTGAATCGACGAAAGCACGACCTGACGAAGGCATCCATACGAGACCGAAGTCCGGATGCAAGGCTGTTTTCCGGCAGTTGCTGGTGTTGCTGGTTCTGCCCGCCGCCGCGCTGGCCCACGATCCCGCCGCCAGCCCGCCGCCGGACCGGGAGCGGCTCATTCGCTTTCCCGATGTCGAGGGATACCACACCCTCGTCGTCGACCTGCACACCCACAGCGTCTTCTCCGACGGCCACGTCTGGCCGAAGATCCGGGTCGGCGAAGCCCTGCGGGACGGCCTCGATGCGCTGGCCATCACCGAACATCTCGAGTGGCAGCCGCACCGGGCGGACATCCCGCACCCGAACCGCAACCGGGCCTACGACGATGCCGTCAAGGCGGCCGCGGGGCACGACCTGCTGATCATTCCGGGTTCGGAAATTACCAGGGAGGCACCCGCCGGGCACATGAACGCGGTGTTTATCCAGGATGCGAACGCGTTGCTGCGCCTGGAAGAGGAGCCCAAGTCCGAGACACCGACCGACTACTACATCGCCGCCAACCAGTGGCCGCCCGAGGCGGCCGTCAAAGCCGCCAACGATCAGGGCGCCTTCGTCTTCTGGAACCACGCCTGGTGGTCACGCACCAACCCGCTTGCCATTGCCAGCATCACCGACTTTCAGAAAGACATGATCGATGCCGGCATGCTGCACGGCATCGAGATCGCCAACGGCGACCACTACGCCGAGGAAGCCTTTCAGATCGCCCTGGACCACGGCCTGACGCCCCTGGGCGTCTCCGACATACACGACCTGATCGACTGGGACTATCGGCCGGATCTCGGCGGACATCGCCCGGTCACGCTGGCGTTCGCCACGGAGCGGTCAACGGAAGCCCTGCGCGAAGCCCTGTTCGACGGCCGCACCGTGGTCTGGTTCAAGGACCTGCTGATCGGCCGGGAAGCCCAGGTGGTCGGTCTGCTCAAGGCGGCCCTGGACGTGACGGAGGGCCGTTACGAACCGGGATTGCAGGTTGGCCGCATCCGCATCGCAAATGACTCGGACGCCCCCATTCGGCTGCGCAACCTCAGTGGCTATACCTTTCCCGAGCAAGGCGACCAGTTGGAAGTGCCGCCGCATGGGTCCATCCGGTTGATCGTGAGGCCAGGGGCCTTGCTGGAAGAACTGGAACTGGATTTCGAGGTGCAGAACGCCCTGATCGCGCCTAAGACGCACCCGCGCTTGCGCCACAGGGTGCGGATGGAGATTCCCCCGGCTCCGGCGCCCTGATATCGGCCGCATCGGCGTCGAACATTTCGCGCAGCCGGAATTTCTGCACCTTGCTCGTCGACATGGGCCATGCGTCGACGAAGCGCACGTGCCGCGGCACCTTGAAGCTGGCGATCTTGCCGCGGCAGTGGCCGATGATTTCCTCTTCCGTGGCCCGGGCGCCCTCTTCGAGTTCGATGTAGGCAGCGGCCACTTCCAGCAGGCGCTCGTCCGGAACCCCGATGACCTGGGCCAGTTTCACCGCGGGATGGGTTGCCAGCCAGGATTCGATCTCCACCGCGGCCACGTTCTCCCCACCCACCTTGAGCATGTCCTTGATGCGCCCGTGGTAGGCGATGCGCCCCTCGCCGTCCACCGAGCACAGGTCGCCGGTGCGGAACCAGCCCTCGTGAAAGCTCTCCGCATTCTTTTCAGGCGCCTTGTAGTACCCGTCGAACACCGAATACCCCCGAACCCATATCTCGCCGCGCTCCCCGGCAGGCAACTCCTCCAGCGTTTCCGGATCGACGATTCTCACCTCGAGCCCCGCAAAGGGCTTGCCGCAGGTGTGCAGCCGGCTTTCCAGGTCTTCGTCGGGGGGGTTGTAGGAAACCACCCCGCAGAGTTCCGTCATGCCGTAGGCGCCGGT
>JAPOON010000109.1 GCA_026713405.1 Gammaproteobacteria bacterium | reverse complement strand
GCAAGCGCGCCACCGAGCGGGATACAGGCGCCCGCGAGAAAGGTCCACAACAGCATGTGGGTGAAGGAGTCCATCACTCGACAGTGAGCATCGAACGGTTACCAACAACGCTCGTCGGCATCTGCTTCAAAAGTAGGGACATAATGTTGGACACGATCAAAACCTTTCATAAAATATCCTTATAAAACAATGAGTTAAATGGAAAGTTTGGTGGAGGCGGCGGGAGTCGAACCCGCGTCCGCTGGCACGCCACATTCGGCTCTACATGCTTAGATTCCGTCTATTGATTTAGCCTCGAACGACCCGGCGGTCAGGGTGTTTTCAGCGAGCTCGATTGGTTTTAACGCCTTGGCCCCGAGCGAGGCCGCCGCGCGATCCTGCTGCTTTGCCGTCGAAGTCACCCCACAGGAAAGGGATCGTCGACGTTAGCGGGTGTTTAGGCCGCTAGTGCGTAGTTTTCGTCGTTGGCAACTATTAAAGTTACAGCGATTGATTAACGAGAGTCACTACCCTCTCGGCATGCACCTCTTGCTTTGCTACCCGCGTCGAAGCCATGTCGCCCCCAAACGCTTTAAGCGGGGCAATGTTAGCACGCCTGGACCCGGGCCGGCGCCGTGAGTGTCGGCAGGATACCGATCCTTCTGATCGCCCTGGCGTCGGCCGGAACGGCCCACAGCGGGCCGATCGATCCGCGCGCCTACATCGAGAAGGCGGTAGCGCTGATCGCAAACGGAGACCATGCCCTGGCCCGCGCGTATCTCGACCCGTCCGTGATTTCCCACCGCCTCGCCCCGGGCGAGCGGTCTCGCGCCTATTACCTGCGCGGCTACTCGTTCTATGCCCGGGGCCACTTCGTTTCGGCGGCGGCGGACTACGCCCATGCCCTGGAATTCAACCCCGACAATCCCGCCGCGCTCTTCGCCATGGGCGGCCTTTACCAGCACGGGCTCGGCCGGGAAACGGATCTTCAACTGGCTTTCCAGTTCTTTCACAAGGCGGCCGAACTCGATCATCCCGGCGCCCAACTGTATGTGGGCAACGCCTACCTGGTGGGCGAAGGCACAGCCGCAAACCTCGACGAAGCGCGCCGCTGGCTCGGCATGGCGGCCGAAGCGGGGTTCGGCCCGGCCATGACTCGCCTCGCCTCGAGCTTTCGCGAACCCCACACCGATGCGCCCGACCCTGCACAAGCCCGCTTCTGGTACGAACAGGCCGCGCAAGCCGGCTCCACGGATGCGCTGCTGGCTCTCGGATACATGTTCCTGAACGGTGAACTGGGCGACGCACCGTCCGGGACCACCCTGGATTTGTTCAGGAAAGCCGCCGAGCAGGGCTCCGGCCCCGCCATGGCCATTCTCGGCCACGCGTACATGACAGGCAGTGACGTGCAGCCGGACTTCGCGCTTGCCCGCGACTGGTACCTGAAGGCGACGGAGTTCGCCGCACCGGGCAGCTATGCGGGCATCGGCCACATTCATGAAGCGGGCCTGGGCGTCCCCGTGGACATCGGCATGGCCGAGTCCTGGTACGCGAAGGGCGGCGAAGCCGGGCACACCGATGCCCTGCTGCGCCTGCTGTACCTGCTGGCCGGCAGCGGCCGCGAGGCGGGTGCCGCGCAGTGGGCGCAACGGGCAACGGTAACCGGCAACGCCCGGGCGCTGAACGGATACGCCTGGCTGCTAGCCACGTCCCCGATTCCGGAGATCCGGAATGGGGAGCAGGCGCTCAGACATGCGCAACAGGCGGTAACGCTGGACAGGAAGGCCGCCTACCTGGACACATTGGCGGCGGCCTATGCCGAGATGAGCCGGTTCGAGGATGCCGTCGCCGTGCAACGGCAGGCGCTGGATGCGGCCGACGACGATCCGGCGCTCATCGAGGAGCTGACCGCCCACCTGTCTGCCTACGAGCAGGCCCGGCCCTGGCGGGAATAGCCGCATTTTGGTAAAAGAACCCGCTTTCTTCCGGCGGGAAACCCCTTGAGCATCGAGCGCAAACGTACCGAGACCGTCTACGGAGTCCTTCGCGAACTCGCTGAAGGCGGCAGCCCCGTCTTTCGTCCCGGCGATGTCTGCTCGGTGCTCCGGGAGCGCAACCAGCCCATGGGTGCCTGGCTGGTCCGCGGGGAGTTCCACGTTCTGGAACAGGAATCGCTGATCGAACCGATTCCGGAAACCGGCGACTGGCGGCTGACCGGCAACGAGATGACTGCCTCCGATGCCCGCCTGTCGGATGTGGGTTGATTGGCTCCACGGCATGGTAACGAGACGCTGAGTCCTCCACATGACTGATTCCACCGATACCGAAATCGACTTCGAAGCAACGCTCAAGGAGCTCGAAGACCTGGTCAAGCAGATGGAGTCCGGCGATCTCGGGCTCGAGGACTCGCTAAAGGCCTTCGAGCGGGGCGTCAGGCTCACCCGCCAGTGCCAGGCAGCCCTGAAGAACGCCGAACTCCGGGTGCGGGCGCTGACCGAGAACGACGACTTCGAAGACCTGGATACGGAGCCACTGGGTGAGCCCTGAGCTGCTGGGCTTCAAGTCCGCAGTCGAAGATGCGCTTCGCCTTTATCTGCCCTCCCGGTCCCCCATTGCCCAGTCCCTGTTGGATGCCATGCGCCATGCCGCGCTCGGCGGCGGCAAGCGCCTGCGGCCGCTGTTTGTGTGCGCCGCCTGCACCGGCCTCGGCGGCCGGCTCGAAGATGCCCTGGCGCCCGCCTGCGCGGTGGAGTTCATTCACGCCTACTCGCTGATTCACGACGATCTGCCGTCGATGGACGACGATGCCCTGCGGCACGGGTTGCCGAGCTGTCATGTCGTCTACGGCGAGGCCACCGCCATCCTGGCGGGGGATGCGCTGCAGGCGCTGGCTTTCGAAACGCTCGCCGGCGCACCCGGCACCAGCCCGGAAGTTCGGGTTGCGGCCCTGCAGACACTCGGCAAAGCCTGCGGCTGGGCGGGGCTGGTGGGCGGTCAGTCATTCGATCTCGCCTCGGAAGGCCGTTCGTTGCCCGAAAGCCGCCTGCGGGAACTGCACGCGGCAAAGACCGGCGCCCTGATCCGCGCCGCGGTCGAACTCGGGGCCATCTTCGCAGGCGCCGATGACGAACGCCGGCAACTCGTTGCCGAGTACGCGGGGCAGATCGGTCTCGCGTTCCAGATCGTCGACGACGTTCTCGATGTCACCCAGTCAACCGAGACGCTCGGTAAACCGGCCCGATCCGACCAGCAGGCCAACAAGAGCACGTTTCCGGCGCTGATGGGGGAGGCGCCTGCGCTGGACCTGGCTCGCGGGCTGCTCGATGAGGCCCTGGAATTCCTGAAGCAGGCAGGCCTGCGCGACGGCCCGCTCGCCGAACTCGCGCAATTGGCCGTCGAACGCCGGCATTGAGCGGGCCTGCCGTTCAGTTCTTGACCGGCCTGTCTCACCAACTTCCCGCTGCGGGCGCCGCGATGCCCTCGCGACGAAGGTTGGTGAAATGGGCGGGGTGGGGCGTAGCCCCGTTAGCCATCGATCAGAAGTGGCTGTAGCCCGGAACGTCGGCGGGCCTGCCGTCGAGCATCAGGCCGGGTTCCTCCGTCATCTCTCCAATCGTCGCGAAGTCACGCCGCAAGGCCGCATCGCGGGTCGTGAAACAAAGGACGTAGTCGTCGCTGGCGCCGAGCGCGTGGCCCAATCCGGCGCTTGGCGCGAGGGGCACCGCTGCGCTGTTCACGCTGGCCCCGAGCCCGGACGCGCGGCACAGATGCCCGAGATCCTGCAGCAGGCCGTCCGAAACATCGATGCAGCTCGAAGCGTGGCCGCGCAGCCGGGCGGCAAGCGCGAACGGCGGCTGCGGCCGCCAGTAGCTGCGTTCCGTAGCGGACAGGCATCCCGGGACGGACGCCGCCAGGTTTGCCGTTTCCAGGGCCTGTGCCGCTCCCCCGAGCGGCCCGCTCACACAGATCGCCTCCCCGGACCGGGCGCCGCTACGCAATAACAGGGTGCCGGACGGCGCCCAGCCGTGGACGCTGACGGTCAATGCCAGGGCGCCGGACGCCAGGTTGCCGCCGGCAATCTCGATTCCGGCATCCCGTGCCGCCTCCGCAATTCCCCTGGCGATCGCCGCTGCACAATCCCGGTCCGGGTCCGGCATGGTGAGCGCCACCAGCGCCCAGGCAGGGTCTGCCCCCATGGCCGCCAGATCGGAGAGGGCCGCCATCAGGCTGCGATAGGCAATGAGTTCCGGTGCAGCGCCTGCGGGGAAGTGAACTCCGGCCAGGAAACTGTCGATGGAACTCGCCAGCTCGAACCCTTCCGGAACGCGCAGCACCGCCGCATCGTCCCCCGGGCCCACCCGCAACCAGGGCGCATTGCCGCTCTCGAAGGCCGCGACGATGTCGTCGATCAACTCGAATTCGTTCATGAGGTCCCGTCGGCGCCCCCTCGCCGTTCCGCCCCCCTTACCCGCTTCGCTACCTTGTCGAGTACGCCGTTTACGTACTTGTAGCTCTGTTCCGCGCCAAAGACTTTCGCCAGTTGGACGTACTCGTCGATCACCACCCGGTAGGGTACGTCCGGCCTATTGAGCAGTTCGCAGGTACCGAGGCGCATGATGGCCCGTTCCACCTGGTCCAGGGCATCGAGACTGCGGTCGAGCAGGTCGCCGAAAGCGGCATCGAGGCTTTCGGCCTGCCCGGTGACCATGCCGAGAACATCGTCGAAGAAGGGCCCGTCAGCCTTCGCAAGTGCCTTGCCCTCGTGGAATTCGGCACGCAGGGCCGCGGTGCCGACATCGTTCATCTGCCATTGATAGGTGGCCTGCACCAGTGCGCGGCGGGCCTTGCGGCGCGCGTGCGCGCGGGGTTTGCCGGATCCGGAGTCCGCCACCGGTCAATCCTCCCGCGCCAGGCGCAGCCGCAGGTCTTCCCCCACCTGCACGCATTCCTCGATACGGCCGGACACGGCGTCCCCGAGGCGCTCGATCTCCCGATCGATGAGCGGCCGGGCGGTCTTGCCCAGCAGGCGGGGCGCCAGGTACAGAACCAGTTCGTCCCAGAGTTTCTCTTCCATCATGGCGCCCGCGAGGGTCGGCCCGGCCTCCACCAGCACTTCGTTGCAGGGACGATCGGCAAGCAGGCCCACAAGCTCTCGAAGGTTTACCCGGCCGTCGCCGCACTTCACGGATTCCGCATTCCCGTGTTCGAGGTCCGGGCTCCCCGCGTGCGCGATCAGCACCGGCCCGTCCTCAGCGAACAGGCGCGCATGGGGCGGTGTTCTCATCCGGCTGTCGGCTATCACGCGCAGTGGCGGGCGCAGGCGTCCGTCGACCGCATAGGACCCGTCGCGCACGTTCAGCCGCGGGTCGTCCGCCAGTACCGTGCCGATGCCGGTTACCACGGCGCAGCTTCGAGCCCGCCAGTACTGAACGTCCCGGCGCGCGGCCGCGCCCGTGATCCATTGACTTTCGCCGGACGCCATGGCCGTGCGGCCGTCGAGGGATGCGGCCATCTTGATGCGAATCAGCGGCCGCCCATGGGCGATGCGCTGCCGGTGGCCGGCGTTCAGGCGAAGCGCTCCGGCGAGGTTGGCGTTCTCCGTCTCGATTCCGGCGGCGCACAGGCGCTCGAATCCGCTGCCGTTCACCCTCGGGTCCGGGTCCGGGGCGCCGGCAACGACCCGTTGCACACCGGCGCTTATCAGGGCCTCCACGCAGGGTGGGGTTCTGCCGTCCACCGTGCACGGTTCCAGACTGACATAAACGGTGGCTCCCGCCACATCGCCGCCGGCGTCGCGAATGGCGTTGATCTCGGCATGGGCCTCGCCGCACCAGGCGTGCCAGCCCCGGCCGAGCACCCGGCCGTGACGCACGATGACGCACCCCACACGCGGGTTGGGCGTCGTCGTGAAGAGCCCGCGCTCGGCCAGGGAGACCGCCTCGCGCAGGTACTCGAGATCCGTCTCCGTAATCATCGAAGGTCGGTTTCGAGCCTGCGGATTTCTGCCTGGAACTCGCTGATGTCCTGGAAGGCCCGATACACCGAGGCGAAGCGCACGTAGGCCACCGCATCGAGTTTGCGCAGTTCGTTCATCACCTCTTCGCCGACGCGCCGGGACGGCAGTTCCCGTTCGCCGGTGGAACGCAGCACGTGCATGATGCGGCTGACGACAGCTTCGATTTCCTCTTCAGGCACCGGACGCTTCTCCAGCGCCCGCAGCAACCCCCGGCGCATCTTCTCCTCGTTGAACGGTTCCCTGGAGCCGTTGCTCTTGACGATCTTGGGCATGACCAGTTCCGCTGTCTCGAAGGTGGTAAAGCGCTCGCCGCAGGTCCGGCACTCCCGGCGGCGGCGCACGGAGTCGCCGTCCGCTACCAGCCGGGAGTCGATCACCTTGGTGTCATCCGCACCACAGAATGGACAGTGCATGGTGCGATTATGGCGTTCCGGCGCTACATTGCGAATCCAGGCCCGCCACCGCCTCCAGGGCGCCGGTCAGGTTCTTCACCGGGTGCACCGCCATGCTGCCGATTGCCTGCTTCGGTCGGTTGGCGAACGGTACGATGGCTCTCCTGAAGCCGTGCTTCCCCGCTTCCCGCAGCCTTTCCTGGCCGTTCGCCACCGGCCGCACCTCGCCGGTGAGGCCCAGTTCCCCGAATACGATGAGGTCCCGGGGCAGGGGTTTGTCGCGAAAGGATGACAGCACCGCCAGCAACAGCGCCAGGTCGCCCCCGGTCTCGGACAGGCGCACGCCCCCCACCACGTTGGCGAAAACATCCTGATCGGCCAACTGTATTCCGCAGTGGCGGTGCAGCACCGCGAGGTGCATCGCCAGCCGCTGCTGATCCAGTCCCACGGCCACCCGCCGCGCGTAGCCGCCCTGCACCTGGTCGACCAGGGCCTGCAATTCGACCAGCAGCGGGCGGGTTCCCTCCCAGGCAACGGTGGCGACGCTGCCCGGCGCGTCG
>JAPOON010000108.1 GCA_026713405.1 Gammaproteobacteria bacterium | reverse complement strand
CTCCGCCTTTTCGATGTTCGTCGGCACCGTAGTCTCGTCGTCAGCAGAGGGACAGCGTCAAACGGGACTGCTCAGCGTGCTGGTTGGCTTGCCAGTCTGGCTGACCGGCCTAATCATCAACGTCCCAGACTTCATCCTGCTCAAGGTCCTGACCTACGTCCCCTTCACCGCGCCAACGATGATCATGATGCGGCTGGGAGCCGGGAGTGAGTTGTCGAACGCCGAGATTGCAACAGCCCTTGCCCTGGTTGCCGTGGCTGCTGTGGTCATGACCTGGGTAGCCGCACGCACGTTCAGCGTGGGCATTCTGCTCTCCGGCCAGAGCATCACGCCTCCCCGCAGCCTGCTGGCAGCCATCCGCGGTTCGGATTAGCTTGATCGGTTACTTCACCGGCCGATAGAAGACCCCGCGCTTCGCATCCGACCAGTCGAGAATCTCTGGCGCGTCAGTCGTGTCAATCTGATCGTCGGGTAAATCCTCTAACGCCCGAATCTGTTGCTGGACCTCTGACGGCAACTCACTAATATCCATTTTCATAAGCTTGCCTCTCACGCCTCTTCGCGTTCCTACACTAACGTAGTCAGATAATAGGCACTACACCAGTGTGTGTCCCGCTGCCCGAGTCACAGACAACCCCTTCCCAGTGCTACCATGCGGCGCTAGCTGAGTGCAGACGGGAGCCGGTCATGCTCGAAAGATTCCACGTTCCGGAGTCGGAGGCGGTGCGCCTCGGGCCTGACGCGGTTCGCTCCGTCACGGCGGCGATCTTCGAGAAGATGGGGCTGTCCCGGGCCGACGCCGACCGCAGCGCCGATGTCCTTCTATTCGCCGATCTCAAGGGCATCGACACGCACGGCATCTCAAACATGCTGCGCATGTACGTCGACGGCTATCAGACCGGCCAGGTCAACCCGCGGCCGCAACCCAGGATCGTTCGGGAGTCTCCGGCGGTCGCCACCATGGACGGCGACGGCGGGCTGGGCCTGCACGTCGGCGCCGACGCAATGGGACTGGCCATTCAAAAGGCGAAGTCGCACGGCATGGGCGCGGTTGCGGTGCGAAACGCCGGACACGTCGGCGCGGCCGGGTATCACGCCGCGATGGCCCTGGAACACGACATGATCGGCGTGTGTATGGCAGGGGGCGGAGGAGTTGCGTTGCTGCCCACCTTCGGCGCGGAGCCTCGCTTCGGCACGAACCCCATCGCCTGGGCCGTCCCGGCAAAAAACGAGACGCCCTTCATATTCGACATCGCAACGACGCAGGTCGCGGGCAACAAGATTCGCCTGCTCCAACGGATGGGCGTCAACGCCGCCGCCGGATGGCTCGCCGACTGGGACGGCACGCCCATCATGGCCGAGTCTTCACCGCCCCGTGAGGACCTTCACGCTGAAAACCGTCACTGGTACATGTTGCCGATCGGCGGCACCAGGGACAACAGTTCTCACAAGGGCTACGGGTTCGCCTGCGTAGTCGCCATCATGGGCGCTACCCTGTCCGGATCGGAAACGAACGGGGACCTCGCCGGTGGGGGCGCCTACTTCGGCGCGTACCGCATCGACGCGTTCACGGATGTCGATTCTTTCAAAGAGGACATCGACACGTTCCTGCGGGGGCTGCGCGAGACTCCGCCCGCGCCGGGCCATGAGCGGGTCTATTACGCAGGACTGCCCGAGTACGAAGAGGAACTCGATAGGCGCGAAAAGGGCATCCCCTACCACCCGGAGGTTGTCGACTGGCTGAACTCGATATGCGCCGAACTGGAACTGGACTTCCAATTCCCGTAGGACTGCTGGCCTGAGAGACAGGCGGGCGTGAATTCCGCCCTAGCTGTTCAAGATCAACACGGTCGAAGCAACTGCGATCCACAGCGCAATATTGACGATGAACGGCTTGTCCGTCAGCAGGATCTCCTCCGGCGTTTCTCCACTGTTGCCGCGATGCACCAGGTAGAGATAGCGGAACAGCCCGTACGCCCCGAACGGCGCGGTGCGCCTCATGG
>JAPOON010000107.1 GCA_026713405.1 Gammaproteobacteria bacterium | reverse complement strand
TCGACGAAGAGGGCTTCCTCACGCTCAAGGATCGCGCAAAGGACGTCATCATCTCCGGCGGCAGCAACATCTACCCCCGGGAAGTGGAAGACGTGCTGCTGCGGCACGACGCGGTGGCCGAAGCGGCGGTGGTCGGCCGCGACGACCGCGAGTGGGGTGAGACGGTGGTCGCCTACCTCGTCCCGCAGGCCGGAGCAATCATCGATACGGCCGCGCTGGACCGGTTCTGCATCGACCACATCGCCCGGTTCAAGCGACCGCGCTTCTACCGGGTCATCGACGACCTGCCGAAGAACAATTACGGAAAGGTAGTAAAAAGGGTGCTGCGGGACCGGGAAAACGACAATGACCGTTGACGCCACCGACACCGCTCGTGACGACGCGGCGGACGCGAGGCTTGCAGCCGACACTCTGCTCTCCGGCGGCACGTTGGTGACCATGGACGGCAGGCGCCGCATCATCAGCGACGGCGCCCTGGCGTTCCGCGGTGACCGGCTGGTATTCGTCGGGAAGCGCATCGAGGCGGAAAGGCGCGTCAATGCCCGGGAAACCATCGAAGCGAGCCGCTTTGTCATAACACCGGGATTCATCGATGCGCACATCCACATCACCGGAGACCCGCTGACACGCGGCTACGTTCCCGATGAGATCGAAGCCGGTTTCGGCGAAAAGCTGACCCGCTGGGTCATCCCCCGTTTCGAGGCGCACACTGCGGGGGACGAAAGGCTGTCCGCACAGTTCGCCGCACTGCAGATGCTGAAGAGCGGCACCACCTGCTTCCTGGAAGCGGGCACCATCCGCCACCTCGACGTCGTCATCGAGGGCCTCGAAGGCACGGGCATCCGCGGCCGGGTGGGAGCCTGGGTGGAAGGCCGCTCGAACGACCCCGCCTCGGCATCGGCCGCCATCGACACCGCCATCGGGCTGCTGGAAGACGAAGTGGCGCGCTACCCCGCGGACCGGGGCGCCAGAATTGCCGCCTGGCCGATACTGATCGGCCACACCACGAACCCCGACGAGGTCTGGCTGGCCGCCAAATCCCTGGCCGATACGAACGCAATCGGCGTCTCGGCACACATGAGCCCGCATGCGTCCGACGCGGAGTGGTTTCTTGAGCATACCGGGCGGCGGCCCATCAGCCATCTCGCCGGCATGGGCGCCCTCGGTTCCAACGTGTCCCTGACCCATGCCGTTCACATCGACGAAGAGGAACTGCGGTGCCTGGCGGACACGGAGACCAACGTCATCCATTGTTCCCTGGCAGCGCTCAGAAACGCCAGCGGCGTCACCTCCGCCGGACTTTTCCCGGAGATGGCCGAGGCGGGCATCAATCTCTGCCTGGGGACCGACGGCGACATGTCGGATCTGACCCACACCATGAAAACCGCTGCCGCGATCTTCAAGGATGCGCGCCGCGACGCCAGCGTCTTCTCGGCATACGACACCCTGACGATGGCAACGCTCAACGCGGCTCGAGCCCTGCGGTTGAAGCATGAAATCGGCTCGTTGGAAGCCGGCATGAAAGCGGACTTCGTGCTCCATGACACCGATCGCCCCGAATGGCGGCCGCTGCTCAACGTCGTGAACCAACTGGTCAACTGCGCGGACGGTCGCGGCGTGCACAGCGTCTGGGTGGACGGCGTGCGGCTCGTGGACAACTACCGCGCGACCATGCTGGATGAAGCGGCGCTCTACGCCCGGGCCCAGAGCGCCGGCGAAGCCATCGCCGCCCGCTCGGGCGTTCCCATGATCTGCCCCTGGCCGGTCGAGTAACGGTGCCGGCCGGATCCGCGCTTTTCACCCGGCCCACCGGCGTGGTGGCGGCCTGCACCGTCGGCAACGCGGTGAGCGTCACGCCGATGGTCTACACCGTGTTCGGCCTGTTCCTGATCCCGCTGACCACCGAATTCGGCTGGAGCCGTGCGGGCGTCTCGTTCGTGCTCACCATCATCGCGATAGCCAGCGCCCTGGGTTATCCGGTCATCGGGCGCATGATCGACCATCATGGTGCACGCCGCATCATATTGGCGGGCAATGTGCTGTTCGCAGCCTCCATCGCTTCCGTCTCGCTGATCGGCGGCAACCTGATGCACCTCTACATCGCGTATGCCCTGATCGGGCTGACCGCCGCCGTTCCCAGTTCCGCCATGTTCACCAAGGTGATCGCAAGCTGGTTCGACCAGAACCGTGGGCTGTTCCTGGGCATCGTCGGCGGCCTCGGGAACGGCACCGGAGCGGCGCTGTCTCCCGTTCTGGCACACCTCTTGATCAGCGCATTCGGCTGGCGTGGCGCCTTCCAGGGCATCGCGCTGACCGTACTGCTCGTCGGTTTCCCGGTGCTTTTCCTGTTGCTGTGGGATCCGCCGCGTGCGGCGCAGCCGAAGCGCGGGCAGCCGATTCCCCGACCTCAGGCCTTCTCGGAATCCGGCTGCGACAAAGTACCGACCGGCTCAGTCACGCCGAGTGGGCCCGATGCCGGAAAGTCTGCGCTCCTCGTTGATGCACCCGATCCCGCCGCCGGCATGACCCTGGCCGAGGCGCGGCGCACCGGAACCTTCTGGATCATCCTGGTTGCCATCGCCCTTGGCGCCGGCTGCATGACGGCCGTGTTCGCGCACGTCGTCCCGATGCTCGAAGACCGGGGGTTGCCCCGGGGCCAGGCGACGACGGTACTCGCGACATTCTCCATGGTAACCGCGGGCTGGCAGATCGGCGTCGGCTACCTGCTCGACCGGGTGCCAAGGCCATGGATCGCAGCGCCCTTCTACCTGGTCGCCATCGGCGGTCTGGTCCTGCTGGAATCGACGTCGAGCTTCCCGCTGCTGCTTCTTGCCGGCCTGTTGCTCGGGTTCGGACTGGGCACCGAGTACGGCGTGTTGCCCTACTTCATTTCACGGTACTTCGGTGTAGAACACTACGGCGCCATCACCGGCACCGCCTACGCGGTAGTGGTGCTCACCCAGGGAATCACGCCGTTCCTGATGGCACTCGTCTTCGACCTGACCGGCTCCTACGACCTGGCCACCGGCGCCATCGGTTTCGGCCTTCTGCTCGGTGCCGTGCTGATCCTGCGGCTGAAGCCCTTTACCTACATCCCCCGGATGCAACCCGCATGACCTGGAAACCGGGATGCATCGCGCTGGCCACCGCGGTGTTGTCCTGCGTGCCGCTTTCGGGGTGCGTCGAACGGGACACGGACTCCGCCACGACCGCGCCGGCAACGCCCATGGTCATCGAGTCGCACCCTCATCGACGCGCCTATTTCGGCGATCTGCACGTGCACACACTCTATTCTTTTGATGCGTTCATCTACGGCGCCCGGGCCGACCCGGATGACGCTTACCGCTTCGCCCGTGGCGAAACACTGCGCCACCCCGCGGGCTTCGAGATGACGTTGACGGAACCCCTCGACTTCCAGGCCGTGACCGATCATGCCGAATATCTGGGCATGGCGCCGGCAATGGCAGATCCCGACTCGCCCGTCGGTGCCCACGCCATGTCCCTGGCCCTGCGCGACGCCAGGACCGTCGAGCAGCGGATTGCCCATTTCGTGGACATGCTGCCGTACCTGTTCGGATGGGGCGAGAGCGACGACCTCCACGATGCCCGCGTGGTGCGCGCAGCCTGGGATGCGATCGTCGATGCGGCCGAACGACACTACGACCCCGGCGTCTTCACGACCTTTGTGGGGTTCGAATACACAACCTCGTCGGGTATGGCCGAAAACCTGCACCGTAACGTGATCTTCCGTGGCAGCGCCGTGCCCGACATGCCATTCAGCCCACTCGACTCTCCGAATCCCGAGCACCTCTGGGCCTGGATGGACGGTCTGCGCGCACTCGGTTTCGAAGCACTGGCCATCCCGCACAATTCCAATGCCTCGAACGGCGCGATGTTCGCGAACACCGACCTGTCCGGCGCACCCGTCGATGCCGCCTACGCCGACCAGCGGATGCGTAACGAACCGCTGGTCGAGGTCACCCAGGTCAAGGGCACCTCCGACACCCACCCGGCGCTATCGCCAAACGACGAGTGGGCAGACTTCGAGATCGTGCCACACCGCATCGATTTCAGTACCCCGAGCCAACCCCGGGGCGGCTATGTGCGGGAGGCCTACCGCAATGGCCTCGCCATGGAGCGGGAACTGGGGTCCAACCCATATCGCTTCGGGCTGATCGGCTCGTCCGATACCCACACCGGCGCCGGATCCTTTCGCGAAGGCGACTACTGGGGCAAGACGGCGCTCATGGACGGCACGCCCGGGCTTCGGGCATCCGTTCCTCCCGACCCTTCCAGGCAAGCGGGCGGAATGCCCGGCCCGTTTCCGGCCCAATACTGGGGCGCCTCGGGGTTGGCGGGCGTCTGGGCCGAATCCAATACCCGCGAAGCGATCTACGATGCCATGCGCCGCAAGGAAACCTTCGCCACCAGCGGCCCGCGGATCCGCGTCCGGTTCTTCGCCGGCCACGACATCAATGCCCCGCTGCTTGAATCCCGAAACACGATCGCGGATGCCTATGCCAAGGGCGTGCCCATGGGTGGAGACCTGGCCGGCGGCAGCGATGCCGCACCCGGCTTTTTCGTATGGGCGATGGGAGACCCCCACAGCGCACCGCTGCAGCGGCTGCAGATCATCAAGGGCTGGGAGGAAGACGGCGCCACCTTCGAGCGGGTCTTCGACGTTGCCTGCTCCGACGGGAGCCCGGTGAACCCGGAAACGCACCGCTGCGCGGATAACGGAGCTACCGTGGACATCGCCACCTGCACTATGAGCCCCGACAGGGGCGCAGCCGAGCTTTCGGCCCTATGGAAAGACCCCCGCTTCCAATCCGGTCAAAGCGCTTTCTACTACGCCCGGGTTTTGGAAAACCCTAAGTGCCGCTGGTCCACTTGGGATGCCATACGGGCGGGCGCCAAACCGCGCGCCGATCTGCCCGCAACGATCCAGGACCGTGCCTGGTCATCGCCAATCTGGATCCGAGGCTGAGGGGTAGAGCCGCCTGCCCCGATGGTTTAACGTCATTTCAACAATGGGGAAGGAGCAGCTCTGCAGCAGCTGAATGCCTCTCCAGCGAACACCGCGACTGAACGCGCACCCCGGACCCCAACCACTTTCCTCAAGTTCGCAAGATCCCAAGCCGTTTCGGGGACACTGACTGGGCTTCGATTCCGCCCTGTACACGCACCGCTACCTGCCTTTGAGCACCGGCTCGCGCTTTACCAAAAAAGCCTTTACGCCCTCGATTTGAGAAGTGTTCTTCACACGGCCCAGCTTTGGTCGCACGTTTCTGACGCTGGAAAAGCAGACGGTCCGGCGCCGGTTGGCTGGCTTGTCACCTAATCTTGGAGTCTGCAAGGGGTCAAGCCAAACGCCACCCTCGGTACACGGCGAAGCAATCGCCCAAGCGCAAAAGGTCTGGCCGCTAGTCAGTCCCATGGTGCTTGCCGGGACACGGTCCGTTGACATCCGTTCGAGCAATCGGCCCGGAGCATCAGACTCGGATGGCGGGGTGGTGGCGCCCAATAGCCTGACCGCGAACCTGATTTGACATCGTTTTTCTCCGGTTGCTCAGAACTGCGCACGAGAGCGATTACTGGTTCGGCGGGGTGAACACGAGTACCTTTACGGCACAGTCTAAGACCGCAAGACACATGCCGTGAAAGGCCCCGCGGAAACCGTCGCTGTCTCCGGGTTGCGGCGGGCCGCCGGTGCGAACTTAATGTCGCAAATGATGCAATGTTCGATCAACGCAGCTGCCGGCAGGCGATTTTCGTTGCGCGAAGCCAGCCGCGTATCTCGCTGTACCGAGCCCACATTGTGCCCGTAGTAAGTCGGGCGGATGGCTTCACGGCCTATGGCGTTGATGGATGCCCTGCTGGTTGGTTCGTCGTCATCGTACGACCAAAAGGCGAACTGGAGTGGCGAGTGGTGCCGACGGTCGATTGTTTGGTACGCACGGCCGAAGAAGCGGACAGGATTTTCATCGACATACCGATCGGATTACCTGGAGGCACAGACGAACGCGAGGTCGACCGGGCGGCACGCCGAATGCTCGGTAGACCCCGCGCCAGCAGTGTATTCCGCGTGCCGGTTCGAGAGGTGCTTGAGACGACCAGCTTCGCTCAAGCGGGCAGGATCAGTCGAAAGGTAACCTCGAAGGATGGAGGCAAAGGCAAGGGGATCTCGAAGCAAGCATTCGCGATCCGCCACAAGATCTCGGAGGTGGACGCACTCTTGCGAGGGTGCCCCAAGGCGCGTGCGTTAGTCAGAGAGGTCCACCCCGAGGTGTGCTTTGCGGGCTTGGCAGGAAGCCCAATGGAGCATAACAAGAAGAGAGTGCTTGGCTTCGAGGAGCGTCGCGCTGAACTCAGTCAAGTGTGGCGAGATGTGGATGTACTGATCGACGATGTGCTTGAAAAAACACTACGGAAGCGTGTGGCGCGCGACGATGTGTTGGACGCCGCCGTGGCCGCCTTGACCGCATGTCAGGACGAGAAGTTGCTTCGGTGCTTGCCCGCAGAACGGAGAGAGGACCCCCACGGTCTTCCGATGGAGATGGTGTACGCGGCAGCGGACTCAGAGATTTGCCGATAAGTTAGCTTGGGCAGGGGGAATCAAGAACGCCACCGCCCACACCGTGTCGAGGCGCTTACGCGGCTCCTCTGCTGGCGCCGCGGCCTTTCCGGGTGATACGACACCCGCGGCGTCGAGGAAGCCGATCATGGCCGAAGGAACCCTTACGGCCATGTTTGGCTCGGTAGGGAGGAACACGTCTTGGACTGCAAAAGTGTTGTCGCCGAACAGGGGCGCCTAGTGGACGATTGCGGCGTCCATGACGAATATTTGGTGAGGACCGCTGTCGGGTCAAAGCGCTGGGCGAATTCGTTGATGTGCCGGAAATCGGCCGACTTGAGGCCAAGAATGGCCCGGATCGGCCCGTAACGCGCTCTCACCCGCAAGAAATCGGATATTCGGGGATTCTCATCACACCGCAATATTGGCGACAGAGCGCCCAGGCATGCTCCCTAGCCCCAATAATTCACGAATGGATAAAGCAAAAGCCCTTGGACATGCGAAAATGGCGTTACTAGACAACCGATTAACGCAGCAAAGGCTTTTGCATGTCACAAGATACCAGCAAACAGAGTGTTTTGTTCGAGGGCCTGTCGAAAAAGGCAGTAATCGCCAAGTTCGACCAGGATCATGCCAGTTC
>JAPOON010000106.1 GCA_026713405.1 Gammaproteobacteria bacterium | reverse complement strand
CTCCTCACCTGGTTTCTTACCGGGTTCCCCTGGCTCTATGCCGGTTACGCCCACCTCGATACGCCGCTGGTTCATCTGTTGCCGGTGGGCGGCGTCAGCCTGGCAAGCCTTGGCATCGTCATGACATCGGTTTTCATGGTGGTGGCGATCACCGGTATGCCCGCTCTGGCGAAGGTGTCCGCTTCGGCGAGGGTGCCTGAACTCGCGAGCGCGCCCGATCACGGGAACGCATCCGTTTTGACAGGTGGGCGGTGGATCGCTGCGCTCCTGTTGGCCTCGGCACCCTGGGTGGCTGGCCTGGCGTTGTCGACCGTGGAGTGGGTGCGGCCCGCCTCTTCCCACACGGTTGCGCTCGTGCAGGGCAACGTCGATCAGTCCATCAAGTGGCAGGCCGAAAACCGCATGCCGATCGTCAATCGCTACCTGGAGATGACCGAGCCTTACTGGGGGCACGATCTCGTGGTCTGGCCTGAGGCGGCGATCACGCTGTTCGAGAACCAGGCTGGAGAAGTGCTCGAGGCGCTGGACGATAGGGGGGAGCGGTCCGGGACCACGGTGGTGTTCGGCATGCCCACCGCCGAGCGCATTCCGGACGGCGACTGGCTGATCTACAACAGCGCGCTCGCCACGGGCGTCGGCAACGGGCGCTATACCAAGCGCCGGCTGGTTCCGTTCGGCGACTATGTGCCCCTTGAAGGATTGCTGAGAGGGCTGATCGGGTTCTTCGATCTGCCCATGTCCGCATTCCGTCCGGGAGCCTGGGAGCAGGGCTCCCTGGATGCGGGGGTCGGCCGGGCTGCCATGGGTATCTGCTACGAAATTGCTTACGGGGAACTCATGCGCACCTCGGCCGCGCAGGCGGATGTGCTGGTGACCATCACCAACGACACCTGGTTCGGCGTCAGCATCGGGCCCCTGCAGCACGCGCAGATGGCACGCGCCCGGGCGCTGGAGAACGGCCGCTGGCTGCTGCGGGGCACGAACAACGGCGTCACGGCGATCGTCGACCACGGGGGACGGGTAGTCAGCGCGCTGCCGCAGTTCGAGCGCAGTGTTCTGGCCGGCGAATTCCGCATCATGGAGGGCCACACCCCTTACAACCGGCACGGCGATGCCTGGCTGGTCGCGTTGTGCTTCGCCGGGCTGATCGTGGCTGTCGTGAAGGCCCAAGCCCGCACCGCGAAGTGATATATTGCCGCCCTTTGAGCAGGGCAGACCATGGCCGCCGCAGACGAGAAGTACGATCCCCAGGCGGTGGAACTCAAGTGGCAGGAAAAGTGGGATAGCGAAGGCACCAACCGCTTCACCGAAGCCGACCTGAGGAACGCCCGGGACCCGTACTACAACCTGATGATGTTTCCGTACCCGTCGGCGGAAGGGCTGCATATCGGCAACATCTACGCCTATACCGGCGCCGACGTGAACGGCCGCTACTGGCGGCTGCGCGGCAAGGACGTGTTCGAGCCCATCGGTTTCGATGCCTTCGGCATCCACTCCGAGAACTACGCGCTCAAGGTCGGCACCAATCCCAACGACCTGATACCCCGCAACATCGACAACTTCACCAGCATGCTGAAGCGCTTCGGCGGCATGTACGACTGGGACCACACGGTCAACACCACGCACGTCAGCTACTACAAGTGGACCCAGTGGGTGTTCCTGAAGCTTTACGAGGGCGGCCTGGTGGAACGCCGCGAAGCGCCGGTGAACTGGTGCCCCTCCTGCATGACGGTACTGGCCAACGAACAGGTGATCCAGGGGCAGTGCGAGCGCTGCGATGCCGTTGTCGAGCAGCGGCTGCTTCCCCAGTGGTTCTTCAGGATCACCCTATACGCCCAGCAACTGCTGGACAACCTCGAGCACATCGACTGGTCCGACAAGACCCGCAAGGCGCAGGCCAACTGGATCGGCCGCAGCGAGGGCGCCGATGTGGACTTCGCGCTTGCCGGGAAGGACGAGGCCATCCGGGTGTTCACCACGCGGCCGGACACCTTGTTCGGGGCGACCTACATGGTGCTGGCGCCGGAGCATCCGCTGGTGGATGCCGTCACCGCGCCGGCGCAAAGGCAGGCGGTGGAGGCGTACCAGGCGGAGGTGGCCGGGCGCGACCTCATCGAACGCCAGAAGGTCGACAAGGAGAAAACCGGGGTCTTCACCGGCGGCTCTGCCGTCAATCCCGTCAATGGCGCGGAAATACCCGTCTGGATCGCGGACTACGTGCTGATGGGATACGGCACCGGGGCCATCATGGCCGTGCCGGGCCACGACGAGCGGGACTTCGAGT
>JAPOON010000105.1 GCA_026713405.1 Gammaproteobacteria bacterium | reverse complement strand
CCTCCGCCTTCAAACGGAGAGCAGCCGTACAAGCAGCGGCGACAGCACACCCCCCGGCTGACCAAAACGGGAGAATGTCCCGCAAGGGACTCACCGGTCCATGCAACCGCAGGCAAGAGTCCAGCGGGCGCAGCGGATCGCAGCCACCCCGGCTGACCAATCAGGAAGCAGCCCCACCGGGGCGACAGCCACCCCCCGGCTGATTACGGGAGACCGCCGCAACGGCGGGCCAGACGTTTCACTGACCAAAGAAACAACGCGAGAGCAGTGCCGGCGTGCCTGGCAACAGGCAAACAGGGTGCGAATAGGATGACCGGACTAGTTACCCGAGATTCCGCTCAGCATCGACAGATCGCAAGCATCGGTCGAATGCGAGTCACTTTCTTACATGACCTGACATTTCGAACGCTTGCACCCTACCGGCCGACCGGCGCGCCTTTCCGCTCTTGACCCCTGAATTCGGGCCGGGAACCAGCACTCAGACCCGCCGCCCGTGAATCAACACCACCCCCTGGAGCAACGTCTCGTACGATTCGTCAAGCACGGATTCTGACAACTCCGAGTTTTACACCCCCCGTGGTGAGACACACATTGGGGGTACCTTCCGACCTCGCAGTACAATTCCAGGAACGACAACATGGGATGCAGTGGCGCGCAGCACAAATACGTCTCCGACCGCCGCTGTTTCCACGTCTTGCGACAATCCGCTGTAATGACGTGCCGCCCAAAGCGACAAACAGGCGAACGGGCACACCGCTTTTTGACTTCCGCGCCCCTGACAGCAAAAATTGCTGCCGCGTTTTCGTTCCGCAAGCCTGCGTCTGGCCGGAGGAGGCACCACCTTGAGTACGAGCATCACAGTCCGCCACATCGATCCCGCCGACAAGTCCTGGCTGAAACGCGAGGCTCGACAGATTGGTGTCTCGATGGAGGAGTTCGTGCGCCGCTTGATTCACGAGAAGCGCGAGAAGACCGAGGGTCAACCCAGCCCGTCCGAAGCCTTCGCGCGTCACTTCGGAGAGCGTTACGGCGTCGAACTCCCGGCCCGCCCTCGTTCCGGCTACAGGCCGATGTCCTTCGCAGACAAGGGTCGCGAGTGACCGCCCCTCTCGCGTGGTTGATCGACGCGAACGTCGTCTCCGAAATGATGCGTCCACACCCCGAGCCCCGGGTATCCGCCTTTCTGGACTCGGTCGGAGGCGAGGGGCTGCGGCTTTCCTCCGTCACCGTCTGGGAGATCCTCGACGGCATTGGCCCCCTTCCCGCCGGCCGTCGCCGCTACACTCTGGCCGAACGGTTCCACGATCTGCTTGACCACCTGTTCGAGGACAGGATTGTCGACTGGTCGGAGACTGACGCCCGGACGTGCGCCCGGATCATGGAGGAAAAACGTCAGCGCGGGGAGCCGCTCGACGATCACATCCCTGATGCCTTTCTCGCGGCCGCCGTAGCGTCTCGTGGGCTTGGCGTCTTGACCCGCAATACCGGCGAGTTCCGCAACACCGGCATTGAGAGCGTCAACCCTTGGGCCGCCGCGCCGCGATGACGACCATTACCATGAACTTGCGTCCAATCCCAACCCTACGCACCAGTGGTTTCCGCAGGAAACGCCCAAGAGCCACCGCATGCCGCAGGAAGTGAACCAGACGCCCGAAGAGGCCGCACGGGACCGGATCGACGCCCGCCTCCGGAAAGCTGGCTGGCACGTACAGAGTAGGGACGCCATCGACTTCAACGCGGGACTCGGCATCGCGGTGCGCGAGTATCCGACCGACACCGGCCCCGCCGACTACGTCCTCTTCTGCGACCGGCAAGCCGTCGGCGTCATCGAAGCCAAAGCCGATGACTGGGGCGAGCGGATCACCACCGTCGAGCCGCAGTCGGAACGCTACGCCAACGCGGAGCTTAAGTGGGTGTCCAATTCCGAGCCCCTGCCGTTTCTCTACGAGAGCACGGGGCAGATTACGCGGTTCACGAACGGCCGCGACCCCAACCCGCGCTCTCGGGAGGTTTTCTCCTTCCACCGGTCGGAGACGCTTAACGCCGGGGCGCAGGCCCCGAGGTCTTTTCGGGCGGGTATCGCTTCGCTCCCGTCCCTCAATCCGGTCGGCCTCCGCGAGTGCCAGATCAAGGCCGTCACCAAGCTGGAGGCTTCGTTGAAGGCTGACAGGCCCCGAGCGCTCGTCCAGATGGCCACGGGTTCCGGCAAGACGTTCACCGCCATCACACAGGTCTACCGGCTGCTCAAACATGCCGGTGCCGAGCGCGTTCTCTTTCTCGTCGACACGCGCAATCTGGGAGAGCAGGCCGAGCAGGAGTTCATGGCGTTCCTTCCCAACGACGACAACCGCAAGTTCACCGAGCTCTACAACGTCCAGCGCCTGAAATCCGCATCGGTAGCCGGCGACGTACAGGTCGTTATCTCTACCATCCAGCGCATGTACGCGACGCTCAAGGGGGAGGACCTCGATGACGCGCTGGAAGAGGACCATCCCGAGGAACGAAGGTGGCGCCCCAGGGAGCCGCTGCCGGTCATCTACAACGCCGCTCTACCACCCGAGTACTTCGACGTGGTCGTCATCGACGAGTGCCACCGGTCGATCTACAACCTGTGGCGCCAGGTCGTCGAGTATTTCGATGCCTTTCTGATCGGCCTCACCGCAACGCCAGACAATCGCACCTACGGTTTTT
>JAPOON010000104.1 GCA_026713405.1 Gammaproteobacteria bacterium | reverse complement strand
CAGAAGCCCGGCGGCGAACAGGGCCAGCATCGTGTACTCTCGGCGCATGAACACCATGGCGCCGTCATGGATGGCGTCGGCGATTTTCTTGATGGCGGGCTCGCCCTCGTCGTAGCGCTTGACCAGGCCGTAGATGATCACCGCCACGACCATCCCGAAAACGCCCAGAAGAGGCGGCAACAGATTCATGTCAATCATTGTGTGTTCCAGCTATTGATTGAAGGCGGGTGCTTCCCCGGCGCCGTAAACGCTGGAACCGACGTCCCGCGTCCTCTCCCGGCCGCCCCCACGGCGGCGCGTATGATACCAGCGAAAACGCAAAAGGCACCCCGCGCGCCGACATCGCGACACGGGCCTACGACGCAGGCTCCTGGCAACGGTTCCCGGCTCAGCCTTGAGCCAGGAGGGCGCGCAGGTCGATGATGGCCGCGTTGGCGCGCGAAATGTACGAGGCCATTACCAGCGAGTGATTGGCCAGCAGGCCCAGGCCGTCGCCGTTCAGTATCATCGGACTCCAGATCGCCTGCTGGGTGGATTCTAGTTCACGGATGATCTGCTGCAGGCTGACGCGCGCGTTCTTCTTGTCGAGCACGTCCCCGAAGTCGTGTTCCATCGCCCGCAGCAGGTGCAGCAGCGCCCAGGTCTGGCCGCGGGCCTGGTAGAAGACATCGTCGATCTCGAGCCAGGGCGTCTTGTAACTGCGATCCAGGGGTGCGTCAGTGGCCTGGACCGCCGCCGAGTCCCCGGCCAGGTCGACGTTCAACTGCCGCTTGCCGACGCTGGCCGACAGGCGCTGCGACAGGCTGCCGAGCCGGGTTTCCACGCCCTGCAGCCATTGCTGCAGGTTGTCTGCCCGCGCGTAGAACTGGGCATCCGGCTGGGTGGGGTCGGACAGGCGCTCGAGGTAGGCCCGGAGCAGGTCGGCGCCCTCGCCGTACTCGGATTCGCTGGGCGGGAACACCCAACTCGAGTTGTCGAAAAAGAACTTGCCCTCCGCCTGGGCGAGATCCGGATCTTCCCTGGACTGGCTCTGGGACCTGGCGAAGTCGATGCGATAGGCACGGGCGGCGTCGCGCACCTGGGTCAGCACCCCGAATTCCCAGTTGGGCACGTTGTCCATCCAGACGCCGGGGGGGAAGAGGTCGTTGGACAGGTAGCCGCCGCGCTTGTCGAGCAGGGTCTGGGCGAGCCGGATGAGCGAGGCGGTGGTCGTATACCCGGTTACCACCTGCCGATTGCTGCGTTGTGCCTCACCGGCGGCGTTGTCCCGTACGGCGAACTGGCCGGGTTCGAAGTCCCACCACCAGGTCAGCGCCAGGCAGCCGGCCAGATAGAGGGCGATGAGTGCTCCGGCGGTTCGGGCCACGGACTTGCGGGCGCCCGCGGCCCGGTCGCCGGCCCCGGCCAGGGGAATCCATCGTTTCCAGTCGATCGTCCGGTTCATTGTGCAGTCCGTCTCGCGCTGGCGTTCATTTTGTTCCCGTGCACAAATTTAATCTGGAGGCGTGTGGCGAAAATTCAATCCCGAGTCATCCACTCAACCGGTCTCGCCCAGGCAGACGAGTTCGACCGACGGCGGCGAGGCGATCGCCAACCTGGCCCGAACGCGCGCCTCGCTGGCAGCGCTGTTGAGTTGCCGGTAGATCCAGCGCCCGTCCGCATCGGAGCGCGCGTTGATGACCACGCGGCAGTCCGCGTTCTTGGCGCGGGCGCCGAGATCCCTGAGCCGGGCACCCAGGGCGGCGCTCCGGTCCGCGAGCACCGCGGGGTCGAGCCGGATACGGTCGCGTTCGGCAGTTTCCACCAGCTTCAACTGCTGCGCCGTGGGTTCGATGGCCGGGTGGTCGGCATCGACCAGCCGCGCCCGGGCCAGCATTGAGCGTGCGCGGGCAAACTGCCGCCGCTCGACGGCTTCGAGGGCGAACCGGACATAGCGCTCGACGATTTTCTCCAGGCCCCGGCGGGCGTGGTCGTTGTCCGGATCGAGGCGCAGCACCTCCTGGTAAAGGGAGTAGGCGCTGTTTGACTCGGGCGTGGTAAGCCGGTGCGCCTCGAAGGCGAGCCGCGCCTGCTCCAGCAGGGGTTCGACATCCGGTGGCGGTTCGGGTGGCGGCGGCGCCGGGAACTCGGGCTCCGGCACGGGGCCTGGCTCCGGCCTTGGCGGTTCGCTTTCGCAGCCGGCCAGCAACAGCAGGCAGATGCCGGCAACAGCGAAAAGGTATCGGAATCCCGTGTCCGACACGAAGTCCTTCTCCAATCCAGGGGGCAGCGGGATGTAGAATAAGCGAAGAAGCGCGGCGTCTCGACAATAATCGAAGAGGCCAACGGGACTGAGTCCCGGTCCGACTGGAAAACAGTAACCGGAAAGGAAATTGACTCGTTTGACAACCTTGCCCGCGAACAGAAGGGTTCAGCGGGGCCGCACCCCAGCCCGACCGGAAAACAGTGACCGGAAGGGAATTTGATGCATCTGACAACCTTGCCCGCGAACAGGAGGCATAAATGCACATGCGGAGCTTGAAAATCCACCTGGTGGCCCTGTCGTTTGCCGTTGCGGCTACCGGCCATGCAGCCGCGCAGGTCTGGCTCGGCGAAGAGCCGGAATTCCTGCCCGTGGATGAGGCGTTCGTGCTGTCCGCCGAGGTGGACGATGACGGAGCCCTGGTTGCGCGCTGGAAGATCGCGGACGGCTATTACCTGTACCGGCACCGCTTCGCCTTCAAGACCAGGGAAGGCGATGCCGAACAGGTGGGTGAAGCGACGATTCCGCCGGGCAAGGCGAAGGTGGACGAGTACTTCGGCGAGGTCGAGGTCTACTACGGCCAGGCCCGGGCGAGCGCGCCGGTGCAGGCTGAAGGCGAGCCGGTGGAGGTGGGCATTGGCTACCAGGGCTGCGCCGAAGCGGGGCTGTGTTATCCGCCGCAGACCCGGTGGGTTGCGGTCGCGCCGGCGGAAGGCACCGTCAACTTTCTCGAGCGGGACAAGCGCTGATGGCGAAGCTGCTGGTGCTGCATGGCCCGAACCTGAACCTGCTCGGCAGCCGCGAGCCGGAGATCTACGGCTCGGACACCCTGGAAGATATCGAAAGCCGGCTGGCTGCGCTTGCGGCAGAGGCCGGCCACGAACTCGAGTGCATGCAGTCGAATGGCGAGCAGGCGCTGATCGAGCGCATCCATCAGGCGCAGGCCGACGGCGTGGCGTTCATCGTCATCAACCCGGGGGCGTTTACCCACACGAGCATCGCGCTCAGGGATGCCCTGCTCGGCGTAGGCATCCCGTTCATCGAGGTCCACCTGTCCAACGTGCACGCCCGGGAGGAGTTCAGGCAGACATCGTATCTGAGCGACATTGCCGAGGCGGTCATTACCGGTTGCGGTGCCCAAGGGTACGAATTCGCGCTCCGGGCCGCCATGTCTCGAGCCGGGAATTCCCGGGGCGGTACGGATTGACCGCCTCGCCTGACGGACACGGAAGTTTCGGCACAACGCTGAAACGGTACGGGAACCATTGAGGGTGCGATCGTGGACCTGCGCAAGATAAAGAAGCTCATCGAACTCGTCGAAGAATCCGGCATCGAGGAACTGGAGGTCCAGAAGGGGGACGAGTCCGTTCGCATAGTGCGCCCGTCCAAGGCGGCCCCGGTGGCGCCGGGGCAGGGCGCGGCGGGGGCCGTCGTGTCTCCTGCAACGGACAGCTTCGTCACCGCCCGCGCGCCGATGGCGGGAACGTTCTACGCGGCACCGGAACCGGGTGCCGACCGCTTCGTGAGCCCGGGCGCCGCCGTTGGGGTTGGCGAGACCTTGTGCATCATCGAGAGCATGAAGATGATGAACGAAATACCAGCCGAGGTGGATGGTGTCGTCATCGACGTGCTCGTGGCCGACGGGGAACCGGTGGCGCGGGGACAGGGGTTGTTTCGTTTGGGTCGGTAGTGCTTCCCATGCAAACTCGCTGCCCGGGGATAGATGGGGAATCTTCGCGGGGGTTCCGGTCCGGTAGGGACTGAAGTCGCCGGAAT
>JAPOON010000103.1 GCA_026713405.1 Gammaproteobacteria bacterium | reverse complement strand
TAGCGCGCTGAAGTGCTTTAAAGGTGCTGGAGGCCCGCACCTCACACCCGCTCTCATCGTACAGCCAACCGTTGTTCCCTGCGCTATAGCGCGCCGGCGTGACGGGGCGAAAAATGCCACGAAGCCCGTTGGGTCCAGGCAATTTCGACCTGCTTGGTGGGGATTTGGACCTGTCTTGGCGCGTTTTCTGGAGAGTAGGTGGATTGAAGGTGGCGAAACACTGTGGTGTTTGCGATTCGATCGCCGTTGTCAACGCGACGACTTCGCCAAATCCGACAGACCCCAGGGGGATTCAGCGGCGCCGTTTTGGGCGGCGTTTTGGGACTCTGGGGATTCGTGCCGTCCAGGCTCTTGGGGTGCGCTTGTAGCCCCGGCATTCTGAGAGGAACCTGGCGGCAGCGCGCCAGGCCTTCTCGACGCCGAGGTCATTGACGGAAAACTCGCGCACGTAGGAGACGCCGTCCACCTGCACCTGCACGCGGAATGCCGGCGACGGCCGGTAAATGAGATTGATGCCGCGCACCCCGGTCGAATGGTTGCGGGGGGCGGCCGCTGACCGGATGCGCTTGTCCCTGGCGCGAAGCTGATCCCGTTCCCACTTCTCATCGAGGGCCCGGGCCTGTTTCCAGACCTCGCGCTGTTGTCGCTTGGGAATGCCGATCAGGCTGAAATAGCTCTGTCGCAGCCGGCCGTCGACGCTGCGGGCCACCCGCAGCATGCGGCCTTCGTTCATCTCATAAATGGCCAACGAGCACACTCCCCCCGCTGCCGTTGACGGAAACTATAGCAGAGCTTCGAGTTCCGGGAGAGCCTGGAAGAGGTCGGCGACCAGCCCGTAATCCGCCACCTGGAAGATGGGAGCGTCTTCGTCCTTGTTGATGGCGACGATGGTTTTCGAGTCTTTCATGCCCGCCAGGTGCTGGATCGCGCCGGAGATGCCGACCGCGATATAGAGTTCCGGGGCGACGATCTTGCCGGTCTGGCCGACCTGCATGTCGTTGGGCACAAAGCCCGCATCCACGGCGGCTCGGGAGGCGCCGATGGCGGCGCCGAGCTTGTCGGCGATGCCTTCGAGCAACTGAAAGTTGTCGCCGCTGCCCATGCCGCGGCCGCCGGAGACGATGATGCCCGCCGCGGTGAGCTCGGGCCGCTCCGATTTGGCGAGTTCCTCGCCCACGAAGCTGGACAGGCCGCTATCGTGGGCGCCTTCCACCGGCTCGACAGTGGCCGACCCGCCTTCGCCGGGCACCGGGTCGTAGGCCGTCCCGCGAACGCTGATCACCTTGACCGCGTCGCCCGACTTGACCGTGGCGATGGCGTTTCCGGCATAGATCGGCCGCTTGAAGGTGTCTTCATCGACCACGGCAACGATATCGGAGATCTGTGCCACATCGAGCGCCGCCGCTACCCGGGGCAGGAAGTTCTTGCCCGTGGTGGTATGGGCCGTGAGGATGTGGGTGTAGGAGGCTCCGGCCTCGGCGACGAGCGGCGCGATGTTCTCGGCCAGGTGGTGCTCGTAGGCGATGTTGTCGGCCAACAGCACCCTGCGGGCGCCGGCGATTGCGGCAGCTTCCTCGGCGACAGCGCCGCAACCGCTGCCGGCGACAAGTACATCAAAGCCGTTGCCGATGGCCTCGGCCGCCGCAGCGACGACCAGGGTGGCAGGCTTGAGCGATTGGTTGTCGTG
>JAPOON010000102.1 GCA_026713405.1 Gammaproteobacteria bacterium | reverse complement strand
TGTATATCGTGGGCATCTACTGTCATGTTGATTTGTCGCCGTGGATAGCCGGGCGCCCGGTACTGCTCTACTGGACGATCGATGCCGAAGCGCCCGTCACGATCATTCACATGGGCCACAATCGCTGGTCCGTCCAGACCGCCTTCAGCGGCGGCCACATCGCGCTGGATGAATTCACTCCGGAGCGCTGCGTGGAGATCGTTCGCCATGCCGTCGGCGCAGACGTGGATGTCGAGGTGCGTTCCGTCAAGCCCTGGGCCTTGACTGCGCAGACGGCCCGGAGCTGGCGCCGGGGGCCCGTCTTTCTGGCCGGCGATGCGGCGCACCGCTTCCCGCCGACCGGCGGATATGGACTGAATACGGGCGTGCAGGATGCGCACAACCTGGCCTGGAAACTTGCCGCCGTGCTGAACGGCGGGGCCGGAGAATCCCTGCTGAATTCCTATGAGGCCGAACGCAGCCCCGTGGCCGTGTCGAACACCGAATTCAGCGTCAGAAACGTCATGGGATTCGCCAAGATCATGGGGCCGGGCGCGCAGATGCAGGGGCAGCGCCTGGCGGCCGGAGAGGTCACGCTGGAGGCGCTGTCAGCCGAAATCCAGGAGATTCTGGACGCCGAGGCGGGTCACTTCGACTCCCCTGGCCGCGAGCTCGGGTTCTGTTACGAGGACGGAGCGCTGGAGCCCGACGGCACATCGCTGCCCGCCGTCGAGGACCCGGACCGCGACTACGTTCCCTGTGCCCGCCCCGGGGCGCGTGCGCCGCACCTGTGGCTGCAACGGGACGGCGAGCGGATTTCCACGCTGGATCTCTACGGTGACGCCTTCGTACTCCTTGCCGGCACGGATCAGGCATCCGCATGGCGGCAGGCCGCGCGCGGGGTCTCCCCGCAGGTCGATCCGGTCATCGTTGGCGATACCGTTGTCGACGTGGAAGGCAATTGGCGCGAGCTTTACGGCGTGGAAGACGGAGCCGTGCTGATCCGACCGGACGGCCATGTCGCCTGGCGTGCCAGGCACGCGGTGGACGACCCTGGGCGGGCGCTGCAGGACGTGCTCGACCGTGTTCTGTGCAACGTGCCGGGGTAACGAGTCCGACCCGGGTTCCGAACACGTTGCCGAGCATGCATCCCGAATCGAATCCCCCGCGGATGGCGCCGCTGTCGATGCCCGCCGTAACGGTTTCACGGCAACGGCAAGCGGCGGCGGAGCGCGATCTTGGCGGGTGACATTTCCAGTAACGACGGCCGCGTTCCCCTTTCGACAGTACTGATCTACGGGCCACCGTTGTTCGCGCTGGCCGGCGCGGCCCAGTTCGTGCAGTTCTTCTTCCTGAAGTTCGCCGCCGACGTGCTGCTGATCGCGCCGTTCGTCGCGGGGCTAATCTACATGCTGTGCCGCCTGTGGGATGCCGTCGCGGATCCCATCATCGGCTTCTGGAGCGATCGCACGAAGAGCCGCCTCGGACGGCGCCGGCCCTGGATGCTGGGCGCCATCCCCATACTGGCCCTGACCTTCATCATGGTCTGGCTGACACCGCTGGAACTCGATGAAACCCTGCGCATCGCCTGGGTTTGCGTCGCGCTCTTTGCGTTCTACAGCGCGCACACGGCCTACATGGTTCCCTACCAGGCGCTCGGCGCCGAACTCACCCGCAACCACCACGACCGCAGCCGCATATTCGGCGCCTGGTATGCGGCCTTTACCGCCGGTACGCTGGTGGCGTTCGGCGGCATGCAGTACGTCATGACGGCCGAAGACAGCTATGCGGCGACCGGAACCCTGGCCATCGGCCTGGCGGTGCTGCTGGCGGGGGTCATGCTGGTGCCCCCCATCGGCTTGCGGGAACCCGCCGCGCATCAGGGCCGTGGTGCGTCCAGCCTGTTGCCGGCGCTGCGTGACGTTCTCAAGAACCCCCATGCGGGCCGCCTGCTCGCCGTCGGATTCATTCAGAACATCCCGCTCGGCGTGCTGGGAACGATCATGCCTTTCTACATGGCTTACGTGATTCGCCGGCCCGACATGATCGGCACGGTGCCGGCGGTGTTCGTCATCGTCAACGTGCTGTCGGTGCCGCTCTGGGTGCGGCTGTCGAGGACCTGGGGCAAACGAACGACCTGGATCGTGGGAATGGTGCTGTGTGCGCTTGGATTCGGCAGCGGCTCGCTGGTGGCGACCGGTGCCGCCCTCCCCCTGGCGGTGGTGCTTGCCTTCGCGGGCGCCGGCATGGGTTGCGGGGGAACCATGAGCCACTCCATGCTCGCCGATGTCATCGACTCCGACGAGCACGCCACCGGCGAGCGCAAGGAAGGCGCCTATTCGGCCGTGTGGGGCTTCGTTGGCAAGTGCAGCGTGGCGCTGGTGGCGTTTCCGACCGGCCTTGCGCTGCAGCTTGCGGGCTTTGTGCCCAATGTGGAGCAGCCGCCGGAAGTCGAACTGGTGTTGCGCCTGCTGTTCGGCGGCCTGCCCCTGCTGGGCTTTCTCGCCGGAGCGCTCATTCTGCGGAAATTCAGATTGAATGAGCGCGAGCACGCCCGCATTGTCGAAGACCTGGCGGCACGCCGGTCATTGGCCGGGGGTGCCGCCGGTATCAAGGAAGGAGGCTGACTCCGGCGTCGGGGACCTGGGTTGTCGACTCAACCTGCCGAAGCATTATCTCCGCTGGCCGTCAGAAGTTGTAGCGCGCCTGAAACGCGTATGTCGCTGGCGGATCGGCGGAACAGGCCACGGTATTCGGCGTTTGCACGGCCGGCACCTCCTGGCAGAAGTGCGTGGTCAGCTCATCGTTCAGGTTGCGCCCCACCAGGGCCAATTCCCACTGGTCCGAGGCCGGCGCCAGGGCAACCCGCAGATTCACCTTCGCGAAGCTGTCCTGGGTGTTGCGCGGGTTGAAGTCGGAGATGATCGCGTACCCGTCGGTGAAGAATAGGTTGGGCTCGATCGTCAGGAACAGGTCGCCGATGGGCTGCTCATAGACGAGGCGCAGGCTGCCGGCGTATTCCGGGGCGAAGGTGGTCACGTGGCCGCTCAGGTCCTGTACGCCGTTCACGCACCCCTGTGCCGGTGTCTGGCGCGTG
>JAPOON010000101.1 GCA_026713405.1 Gammaproteobacteria bacterium | reverse complement strand
GGCGAGACTTTCCCGGGCCGGCCCGGGGCCGTTAGGCCCGCCAGCCCCCGTGCCGCGTCCCGTTCGGCAAACAATCCGTGTCGCAACGAGCAGTCCACAGCCAGCGCCATGCCGATCGCCACGGCTTCGCCGTGCAGCAGCCGCCCATATCCCGTGAGTGTTTCAATGGCATGGGCAAAGGTGTGCCCGAAATTCAGGATCGCCCGCATACCGCTTTCCCGCTCATCCGCCGCCACCACCTGTGCCTTGGTTGCGCACGAGGTGCGAATCGCGTGGGCCACCGCATCGGTTTGCCGGCTCAACAGGGCACTTGCGCTGGTTTCCATCCAGGAAAAAAACGACTCGTCCCAGATGATGCCGTACTTCAGCACCTCCGCGAGACCAGCCCGGTATTCCCGCTCCGGCAGCGTGGCCAGGGTGTCGGTATCGGCCAGTACGCAACCCGGCTGGTGGAACGCGCCGATCATGTTCTTGCCGAGCGGATGATTCACGGCGGTCTTGCCGCCAACGGAGGAGTCGACCTGGGCGAGCAGCGTGGTGGGCACCTGTATGCACCGAACCCCGCGCTGGTAGGTGGCGGCCGCGAATCCGGCGATGTCGCCGACCACTCCGCCGCCAAGGGCAACCACCGTGGTCGAGCGGTTGTGCCGCCTGTCCAGCAGGGCGTCTATGATGCGCGAGTAGTTCTCCAGCGTCTTGAAGGTTTCGCCGTCATCGAGTTCGAACACATCCGCCCGCACATCGCCCAGTGCCGACCGCAGTGCCTTCAGGTACAGCGGCGCAACCGTCCGGTTAGTTACCACCATTACCTGATTGCCCGCCAGGAAAGGCGCCAGGATTCCGGCGCGGCCGAGCAAACCCGCACCGATCAGAATTGGATAACTGCGTACACCGAGTTCCACTTCGAGTTCGATCATGCGACGACTCCGTCATCGAGCAGCCTTCGCTCGATTTTCCTCGCCAGCGCCTTTGCCCCCTGACCGTCGGTGAAGAACCGGTAATCGGCGATCTCGGCGTACAGCGGCGACCGGGCTTCCAGCAGGCGGCTCAGCGTTTCCCGGCGGTCGCCCACCTGCAGTATGGGGCGTTTGCGGTCGCGGCAGGTGCGTTCAACGAGTTGATCGACGGAGCTGTCGAGATGCACCACGCAACCGCGGCCGGCCAGCAGGTTTCTGTTCTCGGGGCGCAACACGGCGCCGCCGCCGGTAGCGAGCACGATGCCTTCCTTCTGAGTCAGTTCATCGATCACGGCCTGCTCACGATCCCGGAAACCCTGTTCCCCCTCGACATCGAAGATCCATGCAACGGGCGCGCCGGCGCGTTCCTCGATGACGTGGTCGGAATCGAAGAACTCCCGTCCGAGCGATTGCGCGAGCAGGTGTCCAATGGTGCTCTTGCCCACGGCCATCAGGCCGACAAAGTAGATATTCTGTCGCACCGGAGAATTCTACCGCGACCGCGCAACCCGATGCCCGCGCCGTCCCGGGTTTCTTTCATGGAACCATTCTCGATTCCATTCTTTAGCTTCCATGGAACACCCGCCAGCATCCGGCGTCGTTTCGTGCGCATCAACGCCCTGGCGCCTCCTCTACCAGAATGCTGGGCGTAACGAAGACCAGCAGTTCCTGCTCGTCGTCGTTTTCGATGTCGCGACGGAACAGGCGCCCCAGGCGCGGTATGTCTCCCAGCAGCGGCGTCTTGTTCGTCGAGAAGTTCCTTACCGTCTGGAAGATTCCGCCGAGTACCACGGTCTCACCGTTGTCGACCAGAACTTCGGTACGGATCTGGTTCGTGTTGATCGACGGTATGCCGTTGAAGATCTGCCCGACCGTGTCCTGCTTGACGTCGAGTTGCATGATGTAGAACGACCACAGAATCTCAATCGACGGCTATCGACCTAATTCGATATTTCCATCTAACTATCTGAATTATAAAAGTTTAACATTCCGAACGCTGCTATCCTTTTAAAGTCAATTTATCCCAATTTCGGCGGACAACGAATTCTAATGGACACGTTTTTCGCGTTTTTGTCTGTGGTAAATCTAATGAAATGAGTAGATTTCAAACGTTCCGGCAGCAGCATAGGCAGGCCACACAACAGTACGCCAAGCCGCCGTCGTCTCCGGCGGAAACTTCCATGGCCAGCCCGTGGCGTTCGCCGCCGACACGCTGGCGCTCGCCATCGCCGAGACCGGATCGCTGTCGGAACGCCGCATCGCCGCCCTGGTGACCGGCGAGCTGAGCAGCCTGCCGCCGTTCCTCATGCCCGACCCCGGCCTCAACTCCGGCTTCATGCTCGCCCACGTGACGGCGGCGGCGCTGGCCAGCGAGAACAAGCAGCTCGCGACGCCGGCGAGCGTCGACAGCATTCCCACGTCCGCCAACCAAGAAGACCGCGTCAGCATGTCGGCGCACGTTCCCGGCGACCGACACTGATGAACCGGAACACCGCCGGCATCGTCGTCATCAAGTGGCTGGCGGCGGCCACCGGCGTGGATCTGCTGCGCCCCCTGAAGACGTCGGCCAGCTTGGAACGGGTCCATGCGCTGCTGCGTGCCCAAGTGCCGAAGCGAACCGCCGACCGGGAGTTCGCTCCGGATATCGATGCCGCCCGGGGGCTCGTCGAGAGCGGGGTCCTGGACGAATTCGCGAGCGAACTGTCGTACCCGGCTACCAGCGCATCGAGCCCCTGAGCTGCAGGCTGTGGTCGGCCTCGCTGTGTGCCTGTTCGCGGCGCCCGATCTCGAAGGCTGCGTCCAGCATCGAGTCTATGGTGAGCCTGACGCCCATGCGCACGGACCGGCCACCGCCCTGATTGGCCCTGGTTCCTACGAAGGGATGCCATAGCCCCCGACCCTTGAGACCTGGCAACCCGTAGCCGAGTTCCAGTTCATGCCATTGCGCCGCCTTGCCCCGGGCATCGCCCGTAGTCCCGCCGGGTACCGGCTGGTTCCATATGGACGGCGTGCCCCCCGCCG
>JAPOON010000100.1 GCA_026713405.1 Gammaproteobacteria bacterium | reverse complement strand
GATTCCTGGGCAAAGAAGTGCTGGAGATTGCGGGACATGTCCACGGGACAGGTCGAATCGTCCATCAGGATCATGGTGCCGGTGCCCATGCGCGAACCGGCGGCCTGGATGGTTGCGTATTCCATGGGCAGGTCGAAGTGCTCTTCCACCAGGAACTCGGTGGATGCACCGCCCGGCAGAATGCCGCGCAGCCGGTAACCGTCCTGCATGCCGCCCGCATGGTCATCGATGATCTCGCGGATGGGCGTGCCCATGGGTAGTTCCCACAGGCCCGGGTTGTTGACGCGTCCGGAAACGCCGAACACCTTGGTCCCGGCATCTTCACCGCGGCCCAGGTCCAGGAACCAGTCGGGGCCGTTCGTGACGATGGCGGGAACGTTGCACAGCGTTTCCACGTTGTTGACGATGGTGGGCCGCCCCCAGGCGCCGCTCGCCGGCGGGAAAGGCGGCTTGGTGCGCGGTTGGGCGCGCTTGCCTTCCAGGGCGTTCAACAGCGCCGTTTCTTCGCCGCAGATGTAGCGGCCGCCGGAACGGTGCACCGCCAGGTCGAGGTTGAACCCGGTCCCGAAGATGCCCTCCCCCAGGTAGCCCTTGGAACGGGCCCCTGCTATCGCGTCCTGCAGTTGCCGGTAGGACTCGTGGTACTCGCCGCGCAGGAAGACGTACGCCTTGTCTGCCTGAATGGCCCAGGCCCCGATGATCATGCCCTCGATGAGCATGTGCGGGTCCTTCTCCATCAGGTAGCGGTCCTTGAAGGTGCCGGGCTCCATTTCGTCGGCGTTGCAGACCAGGTACTTGTGGCCGCTTGCCGCCGCGCCGTCCATGGGCACGAATCCCCATTTCACGCCCGTGGGGAAGCCGGCGCCGCCCCGGCCCCGGAGGTTGGCGTCCTTGATCAACTCCCGGACCTCTGCCGGGGTCATCCCCGTCACTGCCTGCCGGGCCGCCGCGTAGCCGCCCGCGGTTTCATAGGCTCCGAGATCCACGGCGCCTTTCCCGGCGGCTTGCGCGTCGAGAATGCGGGCGGTAAGGGGCCTGGCCGACAGGTCGTGCATCAGGAGAACCCTCCCAGGATGCCGTCAAGGTCCCCGGGTGCCACGGGGCCGAACAGTTCCTTGTCGATCTGCATGGCCGGCGCCCGGTCGCAGGCGCCGAGGCAGACGATGGGCAGCAGCGTGAAGCGGCCGTCCTCCGTGGTCTCTCCGGGCCTGACGCCCAGCTTGCCCTCTACGGCGCTGCGCAGGCGATCGCAGCCCATCACGTAGCAGCTGACGCTGTCGCAGACCATGACCACGTGCCGCCCGACGGGACGCCGGTAGATCAGGTTGTAGAAGGTGGCGATGCTGTCCAGGTCTGCCGTGGACATGCCGAGCAGCCCGGCGATGGCCGCAAGACTCTCGTCCGAGATCCAGCCGCGCTTTTCCTGGACGATCAGCAGCGCATCGATGGCCGCGGATTCCCGGTCGGGAAGGTGCGCGACCTCCGCCTCGATGGCTTGCACCTCCTCGGCGCTGAGCGGGCTGATGAGTTGCGCTTCGCTCATCGGTCCACGTCCGCCATGACGAAATCGATGCTGGCGATGATGGCGATCAGGTCCGCAACCATGAATCCGCGGGAAATCAGCGGAATCATCTGCAGATGGGGGAACGACGGCGTGCGTATGCGCGTGCGGTACGAGGTGGTGCCGCCGTCGGAAACCAGGTAGTAGGAATTCCAGCCCTTGGTCGCCTCGATGTTGACACAGCACTCGGAAGGCGGAATCACCGGGCCCCAGCTCACGTTCAGGAAGTGCTGGATGAGCGTCTCGATGTGTTCCATCGTCTGCGCCCGGGGCGGCGGCGTGGCCTGGGGGTGGTCTGCCTTGTGCGGCCCCGGCGGCATGTTGTCGAGGCACTGGCGGATGATGCGCAGGCTCTGGCGAATCTCCTCCACGCGCACCACGCAGCGGTCGTAGGAATCGCCGTTGACGGCGGTGGGCACCTCGAAGTCGAACTGGTCGTAGCCGCCGTACGGGCGTTTCTTGCGCAAGTCCCAGTCGGAGCCGGTGGCACGCAGGCCCGGCCCGGTGATGCCCCACTCCACCGCTTCCGCGGTGTTGTACTGGCCCACGGCTACCGTGCGCCGCTTCAGGATGTTGTTG
>JAPOON010000099.1 GCA_026713405.1 Gammaproteobacteria bacterium | reverse complement strand
TTCATCGCCCACGATCTCAGCGTCATTCGCCACATCAGCGACCGCGTCGCGGTCATGTACGTCGGCAAGATCGTCGAAACGGGTACGGTGGAAACCATCTTCGAGAACCCCAAGCATCCCTACACCCACGCCCTGCTCATGGCCGTACCGCATGCCGACCCGCTGAAACCGCCGCCTCGCCTGACACTGCAGGGCGAACTGGCCACCCCCGTCGACCCGCCGCCGGGCTGCCGGCTTTTTGGCAGGTGTCCGATCGCTACCGACATATGCGGCGAGGTGTCACCGGAGCTGGTGGACCGCGGGGCCGAACACTATGTGGCGTGCCACAACATCTAGAACGAGTATTGCAGGCCGAGCGTGAACAGCGGGGTCTCGCCGATGAAGCGAGCCTCCACATTGACGACGAAATGGCCGGCCGGGAAATCCACCAGCGGATAAAAGTTCAGGCCCGCGAACCCTCTGACCGGAATAGCTGATTCAAAGTCCGATTCCAGCACCCCATCGCCGCCCGACAAATCTATCCTCGACAAGTGATACGCCGCGCCGGCGTAGAGTTGAAAGGTGCCGAACCGACGGGAGCCTGCGCCCAGTGCGACGTCAAATTCTTCCCACGAGGCCTCGATTTCGGACGGCTCGTCGTCGCTGCTGGAAAATTGCAGGTACTGTCCTGTGACCCCAACGACACCCCAACCGAAACGCAATAGGCGCAACCGCACACCCCCGCCATAAGCCGTTCCGTAGGAGCCGTTGAAATCCGTTCCTTCGATGTAGAATTCGGCGGTACCGAAACGAGCGTATATCTCGCTCCATTCCGTCACCCCGGAGGCGATGGTCAACAAAGCGCGTCCAGTGCCAACCTTGTACTCTCCTCCCGTCGCCACCCCCGCAGGCTCCATCACCTCCCTGAAACTATCGCCAGTCACCTCCACACGAAACTGCAGCAACCTATCCTGCCGCGCCGCCGGGTATCCGATTGTTCCAGCCAGTGCCGCGGGGGCCGCATCGCACAACACCCAGATCGACACGATAACGCCTAACACAAGACGTAGGCCTACTGACATCTTGTTCTCCCAAAGAGCTGCAGTGGTTTTGTGAAGGAGTGAAGCCTCAGGGCGGGGTGGGATACTTGAAATTCTCCCTCACCCAACCCTCTCCCGCCAGGGGAGAGGGGGCCAGACGAGCCCTCTGGATGGAAGGTGGTCAAGTCTCGTTGTCCTGCCTGGGGGATAGTGGCAAGGCTACCGGGGGAAGCAGTCAGCGCGACCAGCGTTGCCGCCTTGACCGGCCTGCCCGCATCCTCCAGATCCTGTCCCACAACGGCGCTGCTTCCTCTTCGCGGTTGAGCTTTTCGAGCAGGAACGCGAGGCGCTGCGCCACTTCCAGGTTATTGTTGTCCGCCTCCAACAGTTGCTGGTAGATTTCAACGGCCGGCTCGAACTGGCCCCGCCGCTCATGTGTCTTGCCGAGTTGAAAGTAATCTTCAGCCGTCTGCGGCGCCTCGTCGTGCGGCTCTTCCGCCCCCGCAGGTGTTTCTATGCGCGGCTCTTCATCCTCCGTAAGTGTCGCACCGCGCGGCTCTTCTTCCTCGGCAGGCGGGTCGCTGGTTGCCGACTCCGGCTCGAAGGTGTCTACGGTCTGGATCGTCGGGGATGGCGGCTCCGCCTGATGCAGCGTGTCGAGCTGCGCCAGCAGCTCGTCGAGATCCTGCCCTGATTCTGCACCAGGTTGCCCGCCGCGCCGCACTTCCTTTTCCAGCGCCGCGACGCGCTGACGCAGTTGCTCATTCTCTTCAACCAGCTGCTGATTTTCGTCCCGCAGTTGCCCAACCAGGCTCGCCGTCTGGCGAATCCTTGCTTCTAACAGGGCATACTTTTCGGCCGACATGACTGCCTCCGCGACACCGTTTCGGATTTCTCCACCGGAATTGATCGATTACCGTGCACCGTTTGCCGAATCCACTGCTCCCTGGCACCCGGCAACTGACTTTAATCAGACACGCGGGAGGCTGTCAACGTTGATTTGCGCTTCTGCGGTCCGTCCGCCGTGTGATATTCTACGCGCCCCAATGCCAGGAGTCTCAACCAATAACCCATGCTCCATCGAACGCCTCGGCAACCCGTGAAAGCCGCGCTTCGGGA
>JAPOON010000098.1 GCA_026713405.1 Gammaproteobacteria bacterium | reverse complement strand
CGCCTGTGGTCACAACCTGATCGCCACCGCGGCGCTCGGGGCGGCACTCGGGCTGCAGGCGGTTCAGGAGCAACTCCCGGGCCGGGTGCGCCTGATCGGCACGCCCGCCGAGGAAAAAGGCGGCGGCAAGGAACTGATGGCCCGCGCCGGGGCCTTTGACGGCGTCGACGCGGCCATGATGATTCATCCCGCCGGCATGAACCTGGCGACAATGCCCTGCATCTGCGTCGCGGAAGTGGAAGTCACCTACCACGGCCGTTCCGCCCACGCTTCGGTCTCACCGCACAAGGGCATCAACGCCCTGGACGGCCTGCTGCTCGCCTACCAGGCCATCTCCAACCTCCGCCAGCACATCAGGGATGACGAGCGCATCCACGGCATCATCACCGAGGGCGGCGAAGCGCCCAACATCGTGCCCGACCGGGCAAGCGGCGACTTCTACGTTCGGGCCGTTGACGAAAAGGCGCTGGCCAAACTCAAACCGCGTGTGCAGGCCTGTTTCGAGGCGGGGGCCCGGGGCAGCGGCAGCGAAGTTGAAATCAACTGGGCCAACGTCGACTACCTCGACCTGAACACCAACTGGCCGCTGGCCGCGGCTTTCCAGGCGCATGGCGAGGGCCTCGGCCGGGAATTCGTGGACTGGCAGGAACTGGGCGGCGCCGGCAGCACGGACATGGGCAACGTCAGCCACCGGGTGCCGTCGATTCATCCCATGCTGGCGGCCGCACCCCGGGACGTGGTCATTCACAACCCCGAGTTCGCCCGGTGGGCGCGCTCCGGGATGGGCGATGCCGCTGCCATCGACGGCGCCAAGCTGCTGGCCATGACGGCATCGGAGTTCCTTCTCGACGAGGAACTGCGCGACGCCAGCGCCCAGGCATTTCGAGTCGCCAAGGGCCTCGCCTGAATGTCTCCACCGCGCGCGCCGGCCGCATCAGCGTCCCATACGCTGCAATCCGCCAACCCCGGCATCCCGATTCCTGACCAACAACCCGCAATCGACCGATGAACATCGCTTTCAGCGACGAGCACGAAGCGTTCCGCGAAGAAGTCAGGGAGTTTCTGGACACCTCCTTGCCGGAGGACCTGCGCGCCGCCGAGCGGGACCGGGCGAGTTTTTTCCTGGACTACGAGTACAACAACCGCTGGCACCGGATTCTCCACAAGAAGGGCTGGGTGGCGCCTGACTGGCCGCAGGAGCACGGCGGCACCGGCTGGGACCTGGCGCAGCGCTACATCTGGTCGGTGGAATCGTCGCTGGCCCATGCCCCCAGCCTGTTCCCCACCGGGCTCGGCATGTGCGGGCCGATGCTGATCGGTCACGGTACCGCCGAACAGAAAAGCACCTACCTGCCGCGCATCCTGTCCGGCGAGGACTACTGGTGCCAAGGCTACTCGGAACCGGGTTCCGGGTCCGACCTGGCTTCCCTGAAGCTGAAAGCCGAGATCGATGGCGACGACTACCTTTTGAGCGGCACCAAGATCTGGACCTCCCACGCCCACTATGCCAACCGGATGTTCTGCCTGGTGCGCACCCGTAATACCGGCAAGCCCCAGGAAGGCATCACCTTCATCCTGCTGGACATGGACACCCCCGGCATCACCGTGGAGCCGATCCTGTTCGCCTCGGGCACCCATGAAGTGAACCAGGTGTTCTTCGACCAGGTGCGCGTTCCGAAGGCCAACATCGTCGGCAAAGAGCACCAGGGCTGGACGGTGGCCAAGTACCTGCTGGAGTTCGAGCGCGGCGGCGCCGGTTCCGGCGGCCATGAGGCGAGCCTCAAACGCATTCGCCGGCTTGCCGCCAGCCAGGACGCCTCCGGCCGGGCGCTGCTCGACGACCCGGCATTCAGGCGCAGGCTCGATGAAACCGCGGTCAGGATGCAGGCCATCCAGTACACGGAACTGCGCATCATGGCGGCGCTTTCAAAGGGGGAGAGTCCGGGGCCGGAGTCGTCCGTTCTCAAGACCTGCGGCGCCGACATCGGCCAACGATTGACCGAACTGGCCGTGGAGGCGCTGGCCTACTACATCGCGCCCGAACAACAGGATTCCGTCGTTCCCGGGCAGAATCTGCAGCCGGTCGGGCCGGTCGACGGTGTGAATGCGTTTCCGCGCTATTTCAACCAGCGGGCCAGTTCCATCGCCGGCGGCAGCAACGAAGTGCAGAAGAACATCGTCGCCAAGCTGGTGCTCGGCCTGTAGCGCAACCGTCGCCCCCATACGCCAGGGGGCAAACGAGAATCAGCCGAGTTCCTCAGCGCTGGCGATGATCTTGCCGACCAGCCCGTATTCCAGCGATTCCTCCGCGCTCATCCAGTAATCGCGGTCGGTGTCTTCAGCCACCTTCTCGAGCGGCTGGCCGGTGCGCTCAGCGATAATGCGGTTGATGCGCTCCCGGGTCTTGACGATCTCCCGGGCATGGATCTCGATGTCCGTGGCATCCCCGCCGAAACCGCCGGCAGGCTGGTGGATAAGGAAACGGGTGTTCGGCAGGCAGAAGCGGTGTTCCCGCTCCGGCGCCAGGTAGATGTGGGTCGCGATGCTGCCCACCCAGCCGGTGCCCACCACCCGGATCGTGGGCTTCACGTAGCCGATCATGTCGTAGATGGTGTCGCCCGACTCCACGTGGCCGCCCGGCGAGCCGATGAACATGGTGATGGGGTCGTCGGATTCGAACGACAGGCTCAACAGCCGCTCGGCCGTGCGCTGTGCCACATCCTTGGTGATCTCGCCGAACAGCGTCAGCGTACGATGCTTGAACAGCGTGCTCTCAAGCATGTTGAACTGCTTCGCCGCCTCCATGATGTCCTGCTCACCGTCGAGCCTGGCCATAGTCGCTCCTGTGTTTCGTTCCGGCTCACCTCGCGGCTCCGGCGCCACCGCCCTTTAATCCATGCGGTCGGATTCGACGAATGGCGGGGCCCGTGCCTGG
>JAPOON010000097.1 GCA_026713405.1 Gammaproteobacteria bacterium | reverse complement strand
TCGCGTGGGGCCAGGGCCAGGGGGTAAGCGCGGCCGCCGGCCCGGACCGGCCTCGTGGGAAAGGTTCCGGCGTAGTCGCTGAACGCGCGCAGCCTCCGGGCGGGGCTCCAGACGAGAATCTGCTTGGGTTCTGGCCAGGCGCCGTCGTCCTGGCCGGCAGCGGCGCCTGTGGCCGCGCCGCCCAGGAAGAGCGCGGTGCAGCCGGTGGCGAGCGGAACGGCAAGGGCCCGAAGCAGCCGAACGATGCGCGCTACTCCAGTTCCGCCATGGTGGCGAGCAGGTCGCAGACCCGGTTCGAATAGCCCCACTCGTTGTCGTACCAGCACAGCGCCTTCAGGAAGCGTCCGGTGACCTGGGTGAACGAGGCATCATAGATGGAGGAATGGGGGTTGCCGATGATGTCCGAGGAAACCACGGGCTCGCGGGTGAACTCCAGCACGTTCTTCATCCGGGGAGAGTCGGCGGCCGCCTGAACGGCCTCGTGCACGGCGTCGACGCTGGCCGGACGTTCCAGTTCCACGAACAGGTCTACCACCGAACCGTCCGGTACGGGCACCCGCGAGGCGATGCCGTCCAGCCGTCCGTTCAGTTCCGGCAACACTTCCCCCACCGCCTTGGCCGCGCCGGTGGAGGTGGGAATGATGTTTTCCGCCGCCGCCCGGCTGCGGCGCCAGTCGGAATGGGGCACGTCGGCCAGGCTCTGGTCGTTGGTGTAGGCGTGAACGGTGTTGATCACCCCTTCGACGATGCCGAAGCTGTCGTTCACCACCTTGGCCACCGGCGCCAGGCAGTTGGTGGTGCAGCTGGCGTTGGAAACGATTTGGTGTTCGGGCCTGAGCCCGTCCTCGTTGACGCCGAGCACCACGGTGTAGTCGATGGCGTCTTTCGCCGGCACGGTCAGTAGCGCCCGCTTGGCCCCCGCCTCAAGGTGCATGGCCACCTGTTCCCGGGCGCGGAAGACCCCGGTGGATTCCACCACCGCGTCCACCTCCAGCTCCGCCCAGGGCAACTGGCGCGGATCCCGCTCCCGGACCATGCGGGCGCGGGCATGCGGGGTGACCAGTTCCCCGTTCTCGATGGAGACACCGCCTTCGAAGCGGCCCATCACCGTGTCGTAAGTCAGCAGATAGGCCAGCGCATCGTGATCGAAAAGATCGTTGATGGCGACGATGTCGATCTCATCGCTCTGCTCGGCAATGCGGAAGACGGCCCGGCCGATACGCCCGAAACCGTTGATGGCTACACGCATCAGGCGGCCTCGCGGCTGGTTGCGCCGTCGAGACCCGCGTAGAGCGCGGCCAGGTCCAGAATCCGCCGGGCATGACCGAGGGACTCGTGCCAGGCGAGTACCTTGATCAACTTCGACCCCGCCTTGAGGGTTCCCTTCAGGTCGACGAGGATCGACTGCGAACAGCCCTTCACATCCGACGACACGATCGGGTCACCGGTGGTGGCGATCAGTTCCGGCTCTGCCGCGGCTGCGGCGAGAAACAGGCCGTTGACGGCCTGCGGGGTGATGTCTTCGTCGGCAAACGCCACTGTCAGGTCCAGGAGCGAGCCTGCCTGGACCGGCACGTTCAGGGCGAACCCGCTCAGCTTGCCGGCGAGCCCGGGCATCAGCCGCTCTACCCAGTGGGGCGCGGGCGTTTCATTGGGAATGATGTTCGTGGCACCCGAGCGGCTGCGCCGGTAGTCCGGGCCGGCGTAGTCCTGCAGGATCTGATCGCTGGTGTAGGCGTGCACCGAGGTCATGGTGGCGTGCTCGATGGCTCCCGCGCCTGCAATGACCTTGAGTGCCAGGGCCATGGCCGTGGTGGATGCGGAACCCGCGGAAACGATGCGGTCGCGGGAATCGATGCTGTCCTGGTTGACGCCGAAGAGCACCACGCGGTCGATCTCGCCCTCGGGCAGTGTCGAGAGAATCACGCGCCTGACGCCGTTGTCGAGGTGTGGGGAAAGGGCATCCGACGAGCGGAAACGGGCGGTGGTGTCGATGACGAGGTCGGCGCCGAGGACATCCCAGGGAATCTCCGCCGGCTTGTCGGCGGGCAGCAGGCGGGTTCTGTGCGGGGCCCCGTTGACAGATCCTTCGTCCTGACAGATGAGGTAGTTGCTCTCGAGCCGCACGGGCAACCGGGAGCCCATCGATTTCGTGAGCAGGTGATGGAGAATTTCCGGGCGGCCGATGTCGGATACGGCGACCACCTCGTAGCGATCGTCGGCGAGGGCCAGGCGATAGATCTGGCGGCCTACCCGGCCGAAGCCCATCATGCCGATTCGGATTTTACTCATGCATGCTCCGGAACCCGCGGGTTCATTCAGGATGGATCGGTTTGCCCTGGCGTGACACTGCGCTCACCATTGGGGGGAGGATGCGTGCATCGCGCGGGCATTATAGCTCAAGGCCCGCGGCGACCTCGTGCCGGGGATTGATCGCGCGTATATTCGAGCCGACAGATGGCGGACGAAAATCGTTGACGATCAGCATCGTCATTCCGGTGTTAGATGACGGCATGCGGCTGCAGCGGTTGCTGGGGGATCTCGAGCGGCATTGGCCGGCGCTGACCGATTCGGCAACGGTTGCCGGGCGTTCCGGCGCAGGGGTGCGTTCCCGCCCGGAAGTCATCGTGGTGGATGGCGGCAGCCGGGACGACAGCATCGATGTAGCGAAAAGCGCCGGAGCCCGCGTGCTGGAGTGCCGCCGGGGACGCGGTCTGCAACTCGATGCAGGCGCCCGGGCAGCGTCCGGCCGCTGGTTGTGGTTTCTGCACGCGGACAGCGGCATCTCCCCGGAAGTGCTCCACGAGATCGGGCGGCTTGCCGGGCGTTCCCCGTGCTGGGGACGATTCGATGTGCGGCTTGAGAGTACGCCGCTGTTGAGCCTGACAGCGAAAGCGATGAACTGGCGTTCCACCGTCACCGGCATCTGCACGGGGGATCAGGGCATGTTCGTCCATCGCACCCTGCTCGAAGCCGTCGGCGGAGTCCCGAGGCAGCCGTTGATGGAGGACATCGAGCTGAGCAAGCGCCTGCGCCGCTTCGGGCGGCCCTTGCGGCTGCGCACGCCCCTGCGGGCATCCGCACGACGCTGGCAGACTCATGGCGCTTTCAAAACCATGATCCTGATGTGGTGCCTGAGAATCCGCTATCTCTGCGGCGCCTCCCCGACCGAACTCGAGCGGCGCTACTATGGCTGAACGCCGCACACCCTGCCTGTGCGTTTTCGTAAAGGCTCCCGTCCCCGGCCAGGTCAAATCACGCCTGGCGAGGGATCTGGGCGCGGGTCAGGCACTCGAGGCCTATCGGGTGCTGGTGGAGCGGGAACTGGATGCGTTCTCGCGGGTCGAATTTCCCGTAGAGCTTTGGGTGAGCGGTGACCCGGACAATGCCCAGGTCAGGGACTGGTCGACGCGCTACGCGCTGACCGTCCGGCGCCAGCCGTCAGGAGACCTCGGTCGAAACATGCATGAAGCCATCAGCAGTTGCTGCGCAGCGGGCCGCGCCGGGGTCGTCATCGGCAGCGATCTGCCGGCTGTGGATGCGTCCTATGTCGAACTGGCAGCCTCGCTGCTGCAGGAACGGGATCTGGTGCTGGGCTCGGCAGAGGATGGCGGCTATGCGCTGATCGGGCTGAATACCCCCGTTGCAGCGCTTTTCAGCGACATCGACTGGGGAACCGACAGGGTCTACCGGCAGACCCGGAGCAAGGCCGAGCGCCTCGGCTTGAGCGTTGGCGAACTGCCGATGACCTGGGACGTGGATACCATTGCCGACTGGAAGCGGTTTCTGGGCACCCTGCCCGATGCGGCAGCGCCCGGGGTACCATTGAGATGACCAGTTCAATCACGGGAAGTCGCCATGTCTGAAGTTCGGCCGTTGTCCGTTGAGAACGGTTTTCCCGCCCTGCGCCGCAGGGAACTCGCAACCCTGCAGGTCAATCTGGGCTATCGCTGCAACCAGCGTTGCCTGCATTGCCACGTCAACGCGGGGCCGCACCGCACCGAAGCGATGTCGGCGGACACCGTCGACGAAGTCATTGCGCTGTTGCGCGGCGGGCAGTTGCGCACACTCGACCTCACCGGAGGCGCCCCGGAACTGAACCCGGAGTTCCGCCGGCTGGTGGCGGCTGCCCGGGCCCTGGAGGTCGAGGTGATCGACCGCTGCAATCTCACGGTACTGTTCGAACCCGGGCAGGAGACCCTGGCTGCGTTCCTTGCGGATCATGCGGTGACCGTGGTCGCCTCGCTGCCGTGTTATCTGGAGGAGAACGTCGACCGGCAACGGGGCAAGGGGGTGCACGGCGACAGCATCCGCGCCATCAGGGTGCTGAACGGGCTGGGCTACGGAACCGATCCCCGGTTGCGGTTGAACCTGGCGTTCAATCCCGTCGGGCCCGTCCTGCCACCGGCCCAGGAACAACTCGAAGCGGATTACAAACGGGAGCTTGGCGACCGCTTCGGCATCGTTTTCGATCGCCTGTTTGTCATTACCAACATGCCGATCGGCCGGTTCGGCGCGGTGCTGACCGCCAAGGGGCGGATGGACGGCTACATGCAATTGCTGCGCGCCAGTTTCAGCGACGCGAACCTGGACACACTCATGTGCAGAAACGCCGTCAGCGTCGACTGGCAGGGCTTCCTGTACGACTGTGACTTCAACCAGATGCTGCAACTGCCGGCGTTGCACGACGGCAGGCGCGCCCACCTGCGCGATCTCCGGCGCGGCAACGGCCTGCGGACGGGGTCGATCGCCACCGGCAGTCACTGTTTCGGCTGCACGGCAGGCCAGGGCAGCAGTTGCGGCGGCGCCCTGTCCGCCGCGGGGGAAACCTGATTGCAGGCTTGCTGGGAACAATACTCCCACGCCTTGCAGCGAGTTCGCATACGGGGCTTCCCTTCAGCGCACGGCCTCGTTGTCCTGCTGTACGCAAGGCTATCGGACGAGCTTAACGCGCCGAAAGGGAAGCCCCGCATGCGAACTCTTTCCCGAGATTCGGCGTTGTTCCTGCCACCTCAGCGGTCTGGTGCGCCGGATTGGAAACTCCTAAGCGGCGCTGCGTGTCTCCCGGGGCGTCGCCTGTTCCGCTGAATCCGCCGCCATTCGTGTGCTGTCGGGGTTGCTGAAGGTCAGTGCGCCGTCCTCGAGGGGGTCGCGCAGCACGACCTTGCGGTCCTGCAGGTAGTTCTGGGTATTGCGCCAGGGGTCGCGATCGCCCTGCCTGGGAAAGAGGTGCATCGACCGGGCCATGTAGCCCGGCGTAAAGCCGACGATCCAGGGTTGGATCTTCATGTCCCGGTCTTCTTCGCGCAGGCGCGGCGTGCACTGACGCATGCCCAGTTTCTCCATGCGGTTCAGCAGCCGGCAGACATAGGCGCAGGTCAGGTCGGCGCGCAGGGTCCAGGATGCGTTCACGTAGCCGAAGACGTAGGCCAGGTTGGGCAGGTCGGAGAGCATGATGCCCTTGTAGTTGATTGTGTCCGGGAAATTGACGGGGCTGCCGTCCATGCTGAACTCGACACCGCCGAACACGGCGAGTTGCAGGCCGGTGGCGGTGACCAGGATGTCCGCTTCGATCCGCTCCCCCGAGGTGAGTTCGACACCCGTTTCGGTGATTTCGGCGATCGTGCCGGTGGCCACCGCGGCCTTGTCGCGCCGAATGGCCTTGTACAGGTCGCCGTCGGGAATGAGGCACAGGCGCTGGTCCCAGGGGTTGTAGCTCGGCGTGAAGTGTTTCTCGACGTAGTCCGAACCCAGAGCCTCGCTGGCGGCATCCAGGAGCTTGCCCTTGATGGATTCCGGAGCTACGCGGGTTCGGCGGTACACGTACATCTGCCACAGGATGTTCTTCCACCGGGTCAGCGCGTAGGCCAGTTTCTCGGGCAGGAAGCGCCGCAACCCGCTGTTGATGGCATCCCGCTCGGGCCGGGAGATCACGTAGGTCGGGGAACGCTGGATCATGGTGACCCGCTCGGCGGTCTCGGCCATGGCGGGCACCAGCGTCATGGCGGTTGCCCCGCTGCCGATGACGGCAATGCGCTTGCCGGCGTAGTCGAGATCTTCGGGCCAGGCCTGGGGATGCAGCACGGGCCCCGCGAAGCGCTCGATGCCGGGGAACTCGGGCACATGGCCTTTCGCGTAGTTGTAGTAGCCGCTGCACATGAAGAGGAAGTTGCAGGTGAAATTCCCCTGGGTTCCGGATCCCCCGTCCATCGCCTGAACGGTCCAGCGGGCGTCCGGAGTGGACCACGAAGCCGAGCAGACCTCGTGCCTGAACCGGATGCGGGAAGTCACCTCGTGTTCCGTTGCCGCCTCGTGAACGTAAGCGCGGATGGAGGGCCCGTCGGCGATGGCCTTGTTGCTGAGCCATGGCTTGAAGATGTACCCGAAGGTGTGCATGTCGCTGTCGGAGCGTATGCCCGGATAGCGAAACAGGTCCCAGGTGCCGCCGAGCGCATCGCGGTTCTCGAGAATGACGAAGCTGCGGCCCGGGCATTTCCTGCGCAGGTGGCAGGCGGCGCCGATGCCGGATACCCCGGCGCCGACGATGACGACATCGAAATGTTCCATGGGAGATATTTCTCCGGCACATCGAGGAGGATCAGCGATTGTGCCCAGTATCGGTGCTTCGATCAATTCGGGGAACGGTTGCTGTGCTGCTGACGCCGCTTTG
>JAPOON010000096.1 GCA_026713405.1 Gammaproteobacteria bacterium | reverse complement strand
TGTGGGCGCCGGGCGTGTCGGAATACAGCGGCGAAACCTACGAGTTAAGCGCCTGTTACTCCAATCCGAAACCCGTGCAGAAGCCGCATCCGCCGATCTATTTCGGCGGCGAGACACACGCGGCCATGCGCCGGGTGGCCTCCCATGGCAATGGCTGGTACGGGTTCAACCGCGACCCGGCGGGAACGCGGGAGGGGATTGCCCGGCTGACGGAGCATCTGCGCGCAGCCGGCCGCAGCCGCTCCGACGTGCAGGTGTGCATCGGGGCAAACTCTCAGCCAGTCACCCGGGAGACGGTGCCGCGCTACGAGGACGAAGGCGTCGATCAGCTGCTCGTGCCGCTCGTGGCCGGCAAGATCGACAAGCTGAAGATGCGCGTCGAGGAGATGCTGAAAGTCATCTCTCCCTGAACCGGCGTCGGCACGAGCCCGCGCGGACTCGCGGGCTGCTTGTCGCTGGCATTGACGGATGCCGTACAATGCGCCGCCAATTCGTAGGCGGCCCTCAGGCGATGGCAGAACCCGCTGCAGTTCAGAACACCTTCTCCTTCGTTGAGATGGAGCACCGGATTCTGGAGTTGTGGAAGTCTTCCGAGGTCTTCCACCGCTCGATGGAGGCGCGCCAGGACAAGAAGCCCTACATCTTTTACGACGGGCCGCCGTTCGCCACCGGCCTGCCGCACCACGGGCACATCGTTTCCAGCACCATCAAGGACATCGTCCCCCGCTACTGGACCATGAAGGGGCGCCACGTGCTGCGGCGCTTCGGCTGGGACTGCCACGGGCTGCCCATCGAGCACGAGATCGACAAGCGCCTGGGCATCTCGGCGCACGAGGCGGTCGCAGAACTGGGGGTTGCCGGGTACAACGACGAGTGCCGGGCCATCGTGCAGCGCTACGTGCAGGAGTGGCGGCACACCATTACGCGGCTCGGCCGCTGGGTGGATTTCGACAACGACTACAAGACCATGGATGCCTGGTACATGGAGTCGCTGTGGTGGGTGGTGAAGCAACTCTGGGACAAGGGCCTGATCTATCAGGGCAACAAGATCATGCCGGTCTCCACGGCCCTGGAGACGCCGCTGTCCAACTTCGAGGCCACCGCCAACTACCTGGAGGTTCAGGACCCGGCGATCACCGTGCTGATGAAGCTCGCCGACGAGGATGCCTGGCTGTCCGTGTGGACGACCACGCCCTGGACACTGCCTTCCAACCTGGCGATCTGCGTCGGCCCGGACATCGACTACGTGAAGGCGCGCGACCCGGATGCCGGCAGGGACATCTATTTCGCGGCGGAGCGGCTGGCCGACTACGGGGACTTCGAAGTCAGGGCGACCCTCAAGGGGCGGGAACTCGCCGGACGCCGTTATGAACCGGCGTTTTCGTATTTTGCCGCCGAACGGGACAACGGCGCCTTCGTCGTGGTGAGCGACGGTTACGTCACCGCCGACGAGGGCACGGGCCTCGTGCACCAGGCGCCGGCATTCGGCGAGGACGACCAGCGCGTACTGCGGGAGGCCGGCATCGCCGCCTTCGTCTGCCCGGTAACGATGCAAGGCCGGTTCACCGATGCGGTCACCGACTTCGCCGGGCTGCATGTCAAGGAAGCCGACCGGGAGATCATCCGCAATCTCAAGGACGCGGGCGTACTCTACCGCCACGAGGTGACCCAGCACGCCTACCCCTATTGCTACCGCTCGGATACGCCGCTCATCTACCGGGCGGTGCCGAGCTGGTACGTTCGGGTAACGGACATCGTCGACAAGCTTTTGGCCGCTAACGACCAGATTCGCTGGGTACCGGAGCACATCAAGGAAGGCCGGTTCGGCAACTGGCTGGCCGGCGCCATCGACTGGGCCATATCCCGCAACCGGGTATGGGGCACGCCGCTGCCCATCTGGGTCAACGACGTCACCGGCAGCCGCGTC
>JAPOON010000095.1 GCA_026713405.1 Gammaproteobacteria bacterium | reverse complement strand
CCCGCCAGATGGCAAAGGCGGCGCCCGCCTGCTCGACCAGCATGCCCAGCCCGTCGGCCACGGCCGACGCACCGGCCCGGGCCGCCCACTGGCAGAACGGCGTGCTGCCGTCCCGGGCGTAGAGCATGTCGTAACAGACAGCGTTCCGCGCAATGCGTTCGTCGATCAGGGCGCCCTGGCCTTCGAGCCCCGCGGACGTTCCATTGATAACCACATCGAACCCAGTGTCGAGCGCGCCCTGACGCCCGGCGACCCCGTCCTGCACATCAGCGCCGATGTGCCTGAGCCGATCGAGGTCCGCGCCCTCTACGCTGGCCGGATAGCGCGCGGCCAGTGCGCGTGCCTTCGCGACCGTGCGATTGGCGATGACCACCCGCGCCGCGCCCGCTTCGAGCAGGGCCGGTAAAACCCCCCGGACCGCCCCGCCGGCGCCGAGGACCAGCAGCGACCTGCCCTCGAGCCCCACACCGAGCGCCAGAAGATCTTCGACCAGGCCCTGCCCGTCGGTGTTGTATCCGGCCATGCCGCCATCCTCGATGGCAATCGTGTTGACCGCCCGCGACTCGCCCGCGGCGCCATGGGCCTCCTGCACCCAGTCGAACGCATCGCCTTTGAACGGCAGCGTGACATTCAGCCCTCGGCCGCCCGCATCGAAAAAAGACTCTGCCGTTTCCCGAAAACCGTCCGCCGGCGCCGGCAGTTTCTCGTACCGGAGACGCTCCCCGGTCTGCTTCGCGAAAGCATGGTGAATCTCGGGCGACAGGGAATGCGCCACCGGATTGCCGATTACCGCGTAGCGGTCCATCAGCGCAGCACCGCCCCGTCCAGGGTGCGAAGCTCGCTCGGGCGATTGCGTGCCGAGGTGCGTCCCGGCACCACGTAGTCGACGGACGACTGGAACCAGCGCCGCACGTGCAGTTCGCTGGCCGTACTCGGCCGCCCGGACGGATTGGCCGAGGTCGATACCAGCGGGCCCCCGAACGCGGCGCAGATCGCCCGGGACTGGGCGTGGCCGGGAACGCGTATCGCCACGCGGCTCGCTCCGGGCGACCCGGCACCGCTGATCCACCAGGGAAAGCGCGCATTCGGCACCAGCCAGCTCACCGCATCCGGCCAGCTCGACTCCACCGCGCGGCGGTCGTCCTCGGAAAGGCCCGCCAACTCGGGTTCAAAATACGATGCTTCCGCGCCGATGACGATCAGGCCCTTGCCTGCATCGCGGCTCTTCACCGCCAGCAGCCGCGCCACGGCCCGGCCGTCGAACGGGTCGCAGGCCAGGCCCCAGACGCCTTCCGTCGCGTGCGCGACCAACCCCCCGGCACGCAGGTGCCGGGCGGCTCTCAGAACGTGGAATTGGTCAGCGCTGGAGTTCTGCCTGCAGACGCTCATTCTGTGCCTGGATCTTGGCCCGGTTCCCCTCCCGGTCCTCCTCGAGGCCGCGGGTCAGCGCCGCATCGCCGACCCCCAGCATCTGGGCGGCGAGATAACCGGCGTTGCGCGCCCCGGCCTTGCCCACGGCCACGGTCGCCACCGGAATGCCGCCCGGCATCTGAACCGTCGCGAGCAGCGCGTCGAACCCGCTCAGGGGCCCGCTGTCTATGGGCACACCGATCACCGGCCGAACGGTATGCGCGGCAACCGCGCCCGCCAGATGGGCGGCCATGCCGGCGCCGCAGACGAAGGCGGCACAGCCACGCTCGACGGCATCCGCCACGTAGGCGGCGGTCGCCTGGGGCGTGCGATGCGCCGAAGAAATGCGGACTTCATTTTCAATACCGAGAAGGTCGAGTACGTCGGTACAGTTCTGCATGACCGGCCAGTCCGATTCGGACCCCATAAGGACCGCTACGAAGCTCACGAGATTCTCCGGTTTCAACGAGGGGCGCGAATATACCCGTCGGGAGTCAGGCGGACAAATCCCGCCAGCTCGAGCTGTACCAGGGCGCCAATGACAGCGTCGGCCGGCAGCCCCAGGGTGACGGCTATTTCATCCGGCGTTGCCTCCAGTTTCGTCACGGCTTCGTAAACCGGCGCCAGCTCCGGCGGCGGTTCCGGTGGTTGTTCGCTGCCGGCGGGTGCATGGCCCAGCTCCGCCAGGATGTCGTCCGCATCCTCGACCAGCGCCGCGCCCTGCTTGATCAGCCAGTGGCAACCGGCGCTCAGGGGGTTGCCCACGGGGCCGGGCACCGCCATGACGTCGCGCCCCTGCTCCCCGGCCATTCTCGCGGTGATCAGCGACCCGCTGCGGCGGCTCGCCTCCACCACTACGACGCCGTGGCAAAGCCCGCTGATCAAACGGTTCCGCTCCGGAAAGTGCCCCTTGAACGGCGCCGCGTGGGGGGCGTATTCACTCAGCACCAGACCGCCGGCCTCGATGATGCGTTCCGAAAGGCCCCGATGCTCCCGCGGATACACATCCTGAAGGCCGCTGCCAAGAACCGCGCAGGCCTCGCCGGATTCGGCCGCCAGAACACCGCGGTGCGCCGCCCCGTCTATGCCCCGCGCCAGGCCGGATACCACGGTGGCGCCAGCGCGGGCGAGATTGCGGCCGAGGCTTTCCGCAAGCTGCAGGCCCCGGCGCGTGGCGGTTCTCGCGCCGACCACGGCTACCCGGAGTTGCCGCCCCGCCCCCAGGGCGCCCCGGCAGTAAACCGCCAGCGGTGGGGCCGGAATATGCTGCAACGGTTCGGGAAAGTCTTCGTCGCCCAGCACCGTGAAACGGATACCGGCCGCCCGCAGCCGGTCGACCGGCCACCTGGGTGGTTTGCCCTGGCGCTCGAAAGCGGCGGGCGCATCGCCATATTCCGCGAGCCAGGCACGCACCTTGCGCCGCGTCTCCTGCTGACTGAGATACAGCAGGGCCTCCGATGCCGGCAGGACAGCGGCCATCACGCCGCACCGGCCGCTGCAGACCATGTATTTGTGGATACGGCCGCGCTCATCGTATTGCGCTCTGTCGTTCTCCGGGAAACGGATAGATATGCCCGTGGACTTGCGGGAGAACCAGCCGACATCGCCGGCTTCCGCTGTGAGCATTTCCCCGGATCGGATGTGAGAAATGACTGCGACTCTCGGTCGGTGCCTTGAATCCTGCTTGCAGCCACCCTCTTCAGTCGACGGTACGGCCCGAATTTTCGGGGCGTGGCCAGTGGCCCCGTGATCTATAATGCCCGCCGTTCCGTTCCGGCGGCCCGATCGACAATACATGGCTCGTTTGAAAATTCTGGAGTACCCGGACCCCCGGCTGCGCACCAGGGCCGAGCCTGTGCAAAGGGTGGACGACTCGGTGCGGACGCTCATCGACGACCTGCTCGAAACGATGTACGCCGCGCCGGGCATCGGCCTGGCCGCAAGCCAAGTAGATGTGCACAAGCGGGTAATCGTCATCGACATCTCCGAAAACGGCGATTCGCCTTACGTGTTCGTCAACCCGGAGCTCGAGCTATCGGGAGAGCAGCTGGAAACCAGAGAGGGCTGCCTGTCGGTACCGGACATCTACGAGCCGGTCACCCGGCGCGAGCAGGTGGCCGTGCGCGCCCTCGGCCGCGACGGCAATCCCTTTACCCTGGAGGCAGACGGGCTCCTTTCCGTGTGCATCCAGCACGAGTGCGACCACCTCGATGGCAAACTGTTCGTCGACTATCTGTCCAATCTCAAGCGGGCGCGCATCCGCAAGAAGCTGAAGCAGAACCGGGCTTAGCCGCGCCTGGCAACGGCCAACGGGTGCGAAATTGACGCCAACGATATCCCCATCTGCGAACAAGCGGTCCAGCGAGAATCCGTCGATCGCATTCGCCGGCACCCCGGCTTTCGCGGCTGACATCCTCGAGTCGCTGATGGCCGCCGGCCATGTGCCGCAACTGGTGCTCACGCAGCCGGACCGCGGCGCGGGCCGGGGCAGAAAGCCCGCTCCCAGTGCGGTGAAGCAAGTGGCGACGGAGGCATCACTGCCGGTCGAAACGCCCAACGGCCCGGCAGACATCTATCCCGCACTGACCTTGGCGAAAATCGATGTGCTCGTGGTTGCCGCCTACGGCCTGTTGCTGCCGCGCCGGGCGCTGGAACACCCGCGCCTGGGTTGCGTCAATGTCCACGCTTCCCTGCTGCCGCGCTGGCGCGGCGCGGCACCGGTCGAACGGGCCATGATCGCCGGTGATCCGGAGACCGGGGTCTCCATCATGCGCATGGAAGAGGGGCTGGACACGGGCCCGGTGTACAGACAGGAGCGAATTTCGATCGAACCCCAGGCGACGGGCCTCACATTGGAAACCGCGCTTTCCCGGCTCGGCGCCGATCTGTTGCTGGACGTGCTGCCGGACCTCGAGCGGCTTGCGCCCGATCCCCAGAGCGGCCCCGCAACTTACGCCCCCAAGCTCGGGCCGCACGACAGCGTGGCCGACTGGGCGCAGAGCGCTGTTGACCTGGACCGGCGCATCCGCGCCCTGGCGCATCGCGCCCCGGTCCGGTCCAGCCTCGGGGAAACACGGGTTCAGTTGCTCTCGGCCATGCCGCGCGAAGAAACCCACGCCGCGGAGCCCGGCACCATTCTTCCATCGGGCAGGCGCGAGATCCTGGTCGCCTGCGGCTGCGGGGCCGTGGCGGTCGACTCGCTCAAGGTGAACCGGGGCAAGGGCCGGACCATGGGTCCCGCCGATGCCAGGAACGGCTTTCCCGATCTCTTTCGGCCCGGAGCCCGCTTTCAGTGAGCGGCCAGGCCCAGGCGCGCGCACGGGCCGCCCGCAACATCACGGCGATACTTTCCGGGAAGCGAACCACAGACTGGGCGGCCGCGGGCGCCAACCAGACGAGCCTCAGCCTGGAGTTGACCTACGGTTGCCTGCGCCACTATTTCTCCCTGAAGGCACAGATCGACCCCCTGCTGGCAAGACCCCTGCGTTCCCGGGACGGCGACGTTTACGCCCTGTTGCTGGCCGGCGCCTATCAGCTGCAGCGTACCCGCATTCCCCCCCACGCCGCCCTGTTCGAGACGGTGTCGGCCGCGAAGCTCCTGGGCAAGCCCTGGGCCAGGGGCCTGGTCAATGCGGTTCTTCGCAAGCTGCCCGAAACTCCACCCGCCGAGGCCACCGAGCATCCGGCCTGGCTGCAGCAGCGCCTCGAAGACGAGTACGGCGCGGAAGCCGTCCCGCTCATGCACGCCAACAACACCCGCGCCCCCCTTTGCCTGCGCATCAATACCTCGAAAGTCGACCCGGCGGACTATCGGCGCCAGCTCGAGGCGGCGGAAATCGAACACGCGGCGACCTGGCTGCCGGAAGCGCTGGTCCTCTCTGACCCGCGGCCCGCCGCCACGCTGCCCGGATTCAACGACGGCCGCGTTGCGGTGCAGGACATCGCCTCGCAGCTCGCCGTCACGCCCCTGCTGGAAAAAGCCGCATCCGGGGAGCGGGTACTCGATGCCTGCGCCGCCCCGGGCGGCAAGCTCTTCCGGCTTCTCGAGTCGCATCCGGGCCTCGCGATAACGGCCATCGACATTGCACCGCGCCGCCTCGCGGCTTTGCGCGAGATCGCTGAAAGGCTCGGGCGCGACGACTTCGACAGCATGCAGGCCGACGCCACAAAGCTCGACTGGTGGGACGGGGCGCCATACGATCACGTGCTGCTCGATGCGCCCTGTTCCGGCACCGGCACCCTGCGCCGGCATCCGGAGATCAAGGTGGTGCGCGGGCCGGCCGATGTCACCGCAAGCGCGGCCCTGCAGAACGCCCTGCTGGCAAATCTGTGGCGTACCGTGCGCCGGGGAGGTACGCTACTTTATTGCACCTGTTCGATACTCGCCGAGGAGAACGATCAAGTGGTGGGTTCGTTTCTGGGTAGGCAACGCGATGCGCACCCGGTGCACGTCTCGCTGCCCACCGGCCGCGCCACCCTGCATGGCTGGCAGCTCTTGCCGCTGGAGCCGGCCACCGATGGGTTCTACCTGGCCCTGATCGGAAAACGGTCTTGAAGATACTGATACTGGGCGCCGGCAAGGTGGGCGGCACGCTGGCCGAGCACCTCGCCAACGAAGCCTTCGATATCACCGTGGTCGACTCCGACGCGACCCGTCTGCGGGAGCTTCGCGACCGCCTGGACATCCAGACGGTGGCGGGCTGGGCCTCCCATCCCGACGTGCTGCGCAGCGCCGGCGCGGAAGACGCCGACATGCTGATTGCGGTGACGGGCAGCGACGAGGTGAACATGGTCGCCTGCCAGGTGTGCTACTCCACGTTCCGCACGCACACCAAGATCGCGCGGGTACGGTCCGGCGCTTACCTGCGCAGCAATTCCTTTTTCTCGAAGGAACACCTGCCGGTGGATGTGCTCATCAACCCGGAACAGGTCGTCACGGACCAGATCCGCCAGTTGCTGGAGAACCCCGGCGCCCTGCAGGTGCTGGATTTCGCGGAGGGGAAGGTAAAGCTCGTCGCGGTTCAGGCCTGGTCGGGCAGCCCCCTGGTCGGCAAGGAATTGCGGAGCGTCCGCGAACAGCTACCGAACGTGGCCACCCGCGTGGCGGCGATATTCCGCCGCGGCCGCCCTATCCTGCCCACGGGTGGCACCGTCATCGAGGCGGACGACGAGGTTTTCTTCATCGCCGCAGCGGGGCATATCAACGCTGTCATGGCCGGGCTGCGCGACGTGGAACGCGCGTTCAAGCGCATCACTATTGTCGGTGGCGGGCAGATCGGGGAGCGCCTGGCGCTGGCCATCGAACCCTATTTCAACGTCAAGCTGGTGGAACTGGATGCCGGGCGTTGTGCCGAACTCGGGGAATCGCTGCACCGTACGGTCGTTTTGCAGGGCAATGCCACCGACCGGGAACTGCTGATCGAGGAGAACATCGAGCAATGCGATGCGTTCTGCGCCGTCACCGACGACGACGAGGTGAACATCATGTCGTCGCTGATGGCCGAGCGGCTGGGCGTGCGGCGGGTGATGACCCTGATTGGCAAGCCGGCATACGTCGACCTGGTTCAGGGCGGCGAGATCGACATTGCCATATCGCCCCAGCAGGCGACCACCTCCAGCCTGCTCACCCATGTGCGCCGGGGCGACGTGGCCCGGGTGCACAGCTTGCGGCGCGGGGCTGCCGAGGCGATGGAAACAGTGGCCCACGGCGACGAGAAGAGCTCCCGGGTGGTGGGCCGGCCGGTCAAGGAGATCAGGCTGCCGGCGGGAACGACCATAGGCGCGATCGTGCGCGGCGACAACGTGGTCGTGTCACTGGGCAGCGAGACAATTCGGTCTGAAGACCACGTGATCCTTTTCCTCACCGACAAGAAGCACATCGCCAAGGTCGAACGGCTCTTCCAGGTCGGCCTGACCTTCTTCTGATCCCAGTGCACCTGCCCGTCATACTGCGCGTCACCGGTATCCTGCTGGCCCTGTTCAGCCTGGCGCTCCTGGTGCCCGTTGTCGTGGCAATGATCTACGGCGAAGACACCATCGAGACCTTCGTTACCGCCTTCGTCATCACCGCCGTGAGCGGGCTGGCGTTGTGGCTGCCCAACCGGGGCGACCGGGATCTTCGGGCCGGCGATGGATTCATGGTCACCGCGCTCTTCTACGTGGGCCTCGGCCTGTTCGGCGCGCTACCCATCTATCTCGCCGAGAGTACCGCGCTCAGCTTCACCCACGCGGCATTCGAGTCACTCTCCGGCCTCACCACAACGGGCGCCACCGTGATATCCGGGCTGGACGACCTGCCGAAATCCATCCTGTTCTACCGGCAGTTGCTGCAGTGGTACGGCGGCATGGGCATCATCGTCCTGGCCATCGCCATCCTGCCCATGCTGGGTATCGGCGGCATGCAGCTCTATCGCGCGGAATCGCCCGGGCCGGTCAAGGACACCAAGCTCACGCCCCGGATCGCGGAGACCGCAAAGGCGCTGTGGTATTTGTACCTCGGGCTCACCGTCGCCTGCGCGCTGTCTTACTGGTTCGCCGGCATGGATGTGTTCGACGCCATCTGCCACAGCTTCTCCACCGTGGCCATCGGCGGCTTCTCCACCCACGATGCGAGCATCGGCTACTTCGACAGTGCCTCGGTCGAAAGCGTCGCCATCGTCTTCATGGTCATCTCCGGTATCAATTTCGGGCTGCATTTCATGGTCTGGAATCGCAAGAACCCCCTGCTCTACGGCCGCGACATGGAGGTGCGCATGTACCTTGTGGCACTGGCCGTGGTGGCTCTCGTGATCTGCGCGATCCTGATCCGGCACCCCGGGTCGGATTCCTCGCCCATCCGGCACGGCCTGTTCCAGGCGGTATCGATCACCACCACGACGGGCTATACCACCCGCGACTTCGCCAACTGGCCCTCCGTCGCACCGATACTGCTGCTGTTCGCCGCCTTCGCCGGCGGCTGCGCCGGTTCCACCGCCGGTGGAATCAAGATGATCCGCGTGCTGCTCATCTTCCGCCAGTGCATGCGCGAGATCCGCCGGCTGATCCATCCGAACGGGGTCTTCCCGCTCAAGCTCGGCAAGCGCAAGGTGCCCGACCGGGTGGTGGACGCGGTGTGGAGCTTCTTCTCCGCCTACGTGATCATCTTCCTGACGATGGTCTGCCTGGTGCTGACGATCGCGGAACTCGACTTCAAGACGGCGTTCTCGGCCGTCGCCGCCTGCCTGAACAACCTGGGCCCCGGGCTCGGCGAGGTGGCATTGAACTACAGCGCCCTGCCGGACTCCGTGACCTGGCTGCTGATGTTCGCCATGCTGCTTGGAAGACTGGAGATCTTCACCCTGATCGTGCTGTTCACCCCCGCGTTCTGGAGGCGTTAGCCCGCCACCGGTGGGGCAAAGCCCGACCCGAAGGCCTGGACGCAAAGCCCAAGGCCCGAATCTCCTAATTCCGAAAAAACTACATAATTATCAATAGGTTACTATTTCCGGCGCCGCTTCGGATACACCCCGGCATACCCCGCCGGCTGCTTCCGAAACCGCTTGTATTCCCACTGATACTGCGCCGGATCACGTCCGATGAGCCCCTCTATCGCACCATTGAATGCCCGCGCGAACTCTTCCGGGTCGCCCGTATGAAACTCCTCGCCCAACCGCTCATAGGACAGCGCGAACCCGCCCGGTACCCGGCGCGCGCTGCCGAGCATCACCGCGGGCCGGCTGCGCCGAATCAGGCGGTGCGCCAGCGTGGCGGTCAACGCCGGCCGCCCGAAGAAAGGCGCGTACACGCCTCCGCGCGCCTCGGGTACCTGGTCCGGCAGCAGGCAGACCAGGCCTCCGGCATCGAGTTGCCGGTAAACCGCGCGCACGCCGCCCGCACCGGTAGGATGCATATGGGCGCCGAACCGCTCTCGGGACCGGCGCAAAGTCCCTTCCAGCGATCGGATCCGGGGCGGGTTATAGAGCGTGACGAACCCGGTGTCCCCCAATGCGAAGCAGAGGAATTCCCAGTTGCCGAAGTGCGGCACAAACATCAACACGCCCCCCGCCTTCAACCCGGCATCCAGTGTTTGCCGCCCCGTTTCCGACACGATCAGGCGCTCCAGGCGTTTCCGGGGCCAATGCGACAGGGGTCCGCTCTCGAAGAGCAGGCAGGCCGTGTGACCCAGGCTACGGCGCGCGAGCCTGTCGCGCTCCGCCTTGTCCATCCCGGGAAAGCACAGCGCCAGGTTCGTCCGCGTCACCCGGGCCGATCCGGTATCGAGACGCTCCATCAACCAGCCGAGCCCCGTCGCGCAACGGCGGCTCGCCTGCAACGGCAGCCAGGCGAGCAAGCGGAGAACCGCGGCCGTCAACCACTTCATCTCGCCAGGGCGGCGCACTTCGCATGCGCGGGACAACTGACGAGGTGATCGTTGACGAGCCCCGCGCTCTGCATGAAGGCATAGCAGACGGTCGGCCCGACGAAGCGGAAGCCGCGGCGCTTCAGCGCATCGGCCATGGCTCTGGACGCGGGGGTCGTCGACGGCACGTCGGAAAGCGCTCGCCAGCGGTTCTGAGTCGGAGCCCCGTCCACGAACGACCAGAGAAATTCATCGAATGGATCCTGCATCTTCAGCATGGCGCGTGCGTTGTCCACGAGTGCCTGGAGTTTTCCCCGGTGGCGGATGACGCCAGGGTCCTGAAGCCAACTCTCGATGTCCAACGGCCCGGCGACGGCGAGGCGAACCGGATCAAAGCTATGGAAGACCGACTGCATGTGCGCCCGTTTCTTCAGTATCGTGAGCCATGACAGGCCGGCCTGCATGCCTTCGAGCACGAGCCTTTCGTACAGCGTCAGCGATTCGTGTACCGGAATGCCCCATTCCTCATCGTGATATCGGATATAGAGCGGGTCTCCCTCGCACCAACCGCACCTGCCGGGCTCCACTTCCCGTTTTGACCCTGAAGTCGCCATCCCGTATGTTCCGGCCGCTACCAAAACCGCTTCATTGTAATGGCCGTACGAGCCTTCTTCTTCTATTTCGTCTACGTGTTGACCGTGGGCATCTGGGGCGCCGTGGTCCTGCTGGTGGGCTGGGCGCTGCCCTACCGCGCGCGCTTCGCCTTCGGCGTCGGCGTGTGGTCCAGGTTCGCGATCCTGTGGTTGCGGCTCACCTGCGGCGTCAGCGGGCGCTTCACCGGCCTGGAGAACATCCCGGACCGGCCCTGCATCGTCTTCTCGCGCCACGAGAGCAGTTGGGAAACGCTGGTTCTGCAATCGCTGTTCAAGCCCCAGGCCACCCTGATCAAGCGCGAACTGCTGCACATACCGCTGTTCGGCTGGAGTTACGCCATGATGAAACCCATCGCGATCGACCGCAGTACGCCGCGTGCAGCCCTGAAAAAACTGATTTCGGTGGGCCGGCAAAGGCTGGCCGACGGCATCTGGGTGGTGCTGTTTCCCGAGGGTACGCGCATGCGGCCGGGCGAATTCCGGAATTTTCAGGCCGGCGGCGCAGCCCTTGCCGCGGCAAGCGGGGCGCCCGTGATCGTCGTTGCGCACAACGCCGGCACCTTCTGGCCCCCCCACCAACTGCGCAAGCAGCCGGGCGTCGTTGAGATGAGAATTTCCCCGCCCATCGCAACGGAAGGCAAATCGTCGAAGGAGATCAACCGGGAAGCCTACTCCGTCATGACACGGATGATGGGCGAACTGGGCGCGCCGGCCGAGGAAGCGCCGCGCGATGAGTAACCATACGGTTACTAAATTGAAAAAGTCCTTTAAATATCGAGGTTTACGACAGAAAGAGCGTTCGTTTGGATGAAGTCGCGGCGTGGCTCGACGTGGTCGCCCATCAGGGTGGTGAACATCTGGTCCGCCGCCACCGCATCATCTACGGTCACCCGCAGCATGCGGCGTACCTCCGGATCCATGGTGGTGGTCCAGAGCTGGTCGGGGTTCATTTCCCCAAGCCCCTTGTACCGCTGAATGTCGACACCGCGGCGCGCTTCAGCGGAAATCCACTCCACCACCTCGCCGAATGTTGCAACATGGCGGCTCTTGTCGCCGCGCTCTACACGCGCGCCTTCCCCGAGCAAGCCGTCGAGCGCCTCGGCAAGTTCGGCAATGGCGCGGTAGTCCGGCCCCGCGAAGAAGCTTCTTGGCAGCAGCACGCGCTCTGTCATTCCCCGGTCGATGTATTCGATCACCGGGCAGTAGGCCCGGTGCTCCAGATCGAATTCCATGTCGACATTCGTTGCTTCTCCGAGCGCCTGGTGCAGCTCCCTGCACCAGGCGGCGACGGCAGCTTCGTCCCGGAGCATATCCAGATCCATGATGGGCAGGTCGATCAACGGGGTGGTAACCTCGACGGGATAAACTTGGGAAAGCGCATTGAGGCGCACGAGAAGCGCCTGATACCGTTGGGCCAGCGCCTCAAACTCGGCATGGTCCAATTCCGGCGCCTCCCCACCCACGAACAATTTCGACCCCTCCAGAGCCAACTGGAGAAAATAGTCGGCCAGTTCGGTGTCGTCCTTGACGTAGGTTTCCCTACGGCCCTTTTTCACCTTGTAAAGCGGCGGTTGAGCAATGTAGATGTGGCTTCGGGTGATCAACTCGGGCATCTGGCGGAAGAAAAAGGTCAGCAAGAGGGTGCGGATGTGGGAACCATCCACATCCGCGTCCGTCATGATGATGATTCGGTGATAACGGAGCTTTTCGGGCTCGAACTCATGGTGCCCTATCCCGCAGCCGAGCGCGGTCACCAGCGTCCCGACCTCCTGGGAGGCCAGCATCTTGTCGAACCGCGCTTTCTCTACGTTGAGGATCTTCCCTCGTAAGGGAAGGATCGCCTGCGTGCGCCGGTCCCTGCCCTGCTTGGCGGAGCCGCCGGCGGAGTCTCCCTCGACGAGATACAGCTCCGAAAGCGCGGGGTCTTTTTCCTGGCAATCGGCAAGCTTGCCTGGCAACCCGGCCACATCGAGCGCACCCTTGCGCCTGGTCATCTCACGGGCCTTGCGTGCCGCTTCCCGGGCCCGGGCGGCATCGATCATTTTCGAGACAACGGCCTTCGCTTCCTTTGGATGTTCGTCCAGGTAAGCGTTGAAGTGTCGGCTAAGCTCTTGTTCTACAGCGGATTTTACTTCGCTGGAGACGAGCTTGTCCTTGGTCTGCGAAGAAAACTTCGGATCGGGAACCTTGACCGAAACCACCGCCGTCAATCCCTCCCGGGCATCGTCGCCGGTGGTACCTACCTGGTCTTTCTTGAGCAGGCCTTCCCGTTCGATGTAACTGTTGAGCGTTCTTGTCAGCCCGGCCCGGAAGCCGGCCAGGTGAGTTCCCCCGTCCGCCTGGGGAATGTTGTTGGTGTAGCTGAAAACCTGTTCCTGGAAGCCGTCGTTCCACTGCATCGCCACCTCGACGGCGGTACCGTCCTCCCGCTCCGTATCGAAGCTGAAAACGTCGTTCAACGGCGTCTTGTTGCGGTTCAGATAGGCGACGAAGGCCCTGAGCCCTCCGTCATAGACGAATCGTTCGTCCTTGCCCGTGCGCTCGTCGGCAAGACGAATGCTCACCCCCGAGTTCAGGAAAGCCAGCTCCCGCAGCCGCTTCGCAAGGATTTCGTAATGAAATTCGATGTTGTTGAACGTCTCGACGGAGGGTTCGAAGTAGCACTCCGTGCCCGTTGCGTCCGTTTCGCCCACAATTTTCAGGGGGGCGGTCGGTACGCCATCGGAATAGGTCTGTTCGAAGACGTTGCCGTCCCGCCTCACGGTCAGCCGGAACTCACTGG
>JAPOON010000094.1 GCA_026713405.1 Gammaproteobacteria bacterium | reverse complement strand
ATCTTGAGGCCGTCGACGCCCCCGCCCGCGATGTCGACCAGCATGTTCCGGGCTCGCACCTGTGGGGACGCGACCGCGTCGGCGACGTCGTTGAGCGGGCCGGCCGGAATCCCGGCTGCTTCGAGCCGGTCCAGCCATGCGGCGCGAGGCGCGGCGGCGAGGCACGTGTTGAGTTCCGCCTCCAGGGCCTCGACGTTGTCGATGCGGTCCCGGTTGGATGCAAAGCGGGAGTCGTCGGCGAGCGCCGGGCGCCCCAGGACGCCCGCGAGAGTCCGGAACATGCGGTCGTTGCCGGCGGCCAGGACAAGATGCGCGTCCGCTGCCTGGAAGCATCCGAACGGGGCGATGGCCGGGTGCCGGGCGCCCGAGGGGGGCGGGGCCACGCCGGTGGCGAAGTAGCGGGCGATCGCGTTCTCGAGGATCGCGATCTGGCAGTCGAGCATGGCCACGTCGATCTGCTGCCCGAGGCCGGTGCGGTTCCGCTCGTGCAGGGGGGCGGCGATGCCGATGGCAGTGAACAGACCGGCCGCGATGTCGCCGATCGAGGTGCCGACGCGCGTCGGCGGGCCATTTGCGTGCCCCGTCAGGGACATCAGTCCGCCCATCCCCTGCACGATCATGTCGTAGGCTGGCCGGCTGGCCCACGGCCCGGTCTGGCCGAACCCCGAGGTGGACGCGAGAATCAGACGTGGATGGGCGGCGTGCAGCGCGGACCATCCGAATCCCAGGCGATCGAGGGTACCGGGCCGAAAGTTCTCGACCAGCACGTCGACCTGCCCGGCCAGCTTCCCGAACACCGCCCGGTCGGCGTCGTCCTTGAGATCGAGCGCGATGCTCTCCTTCCCGCGATTGAGAGAACCGAAGTAGGCAGACGTGTCGCCGATCCATGGGCCGAAGGTGCGCGCGTCGTCACCATCGGGCGGCTCGACCTTGATCACGCGCGCGCCGAGGTCGCCGAGCACCATGGTGGCGAACGGGCCCGCGAGCACGCGGGTGAGATCGAGAATCGTCACGCCCGACAGGGGACCCGATGGCGGCACGGGAGTGGGGGAAGGGTGGTCCATGTATTGGCTCCGGCTGCTGGCGTGATCGTTTCGGTGCCTACCATCAGTGAATGCCGGACCACGGGGAGCACGCCCAGTCCGGCTGGGGCACGCGCGGATGGTACCGGCCCGCGCCAGGGGCTGCCGGAGGTCGTGAATCCGCACGTCCTCCAGCCCGGCTGCCTTGCGAACCCGCCGCCATGGTTTCCGAAGGTCCGTCAGATGCGCGCCTTCGCCGGCACCCACGATGACGTAGGGGTTTCCCTCGATCCGCACCGCGTTGGCCAGAACTCCAGCGCTGGCCCGTTCAGCGGAATCATCTTGGCCCCACTCTTGTCGTCGCGCCAGCGCAACTCCGCTGCGTCCAGGTCGACGTCCTCCCAGCGCAGCGTCCGGATTTCGCCGAGCCGGCAGCCGGTCAGCATGAGCAGGCGGATGGCGGCCACGACCGCCGGCGTCTCCACGCCTCGACCTCGGCCAGCACCGAGCCGAGCCGGGCAAATTCCTCCTCGATCTGGAACCGATCCCGCCGCTTCCCCTTGTGCTTCTGTACGGAGCGACACGGTTTCCCGCAGTCGGTGCGCAGACCCCAGGCTTCCGCGAGGTTGAACATCTTCCGTACCAAGTCGAGGATCCGGTTCGCCTAATGGGGCGTGCCCCGGTGCCTGTAATGCAGTGCCGCAACGTGCTTGCGTTCGACTTCGTCGATGGTTGATCAGCCCCGATCGATTAGTCCAGTCGTGATGTTAGTGCCGAGCGGGTACCGCGGCCGAGCTGGCCAGGCGGCGGAGCGTAGCGGAGCCGGATGGCCGGCTTGGCGCCACGATGATTTCCGGTGCCGGCGGGCCACGAGACCTTGGTGTGCTCGTCCGCAATGTTCGCTGCGCAGCGAATATAGCCAGGTTCTCGAATATCTGCTAGAAGACATATATTT
>JAPOON010000093.1 GCA_026713405.1 Gammaproteobacteria bacterium | reverse complement strand
GGTGGAATCGCCCCGCAGCGCAGGCTCCGCGGGAATCGGGCGGCGGGCATGACAGGGAGCGGCCCCCGGGGGAAACCATGAAGCGCACGAGGCTGCCGCGAATCATTTTCGCGCGCTGAATTGCGCGCTGAATTGCGCGCTGAGCGGCGGATGGACGGATCACGGGCGGAACCGTGCGGTTGGCCACGCTTGCGGTCAATCGCGCGGGGCTGCGGGGGAACATGGTGGTGCGATGAGCAACGGCGAACGAAACGACGAACAGACAGGCCCGGACATCGACCCGCTCGGCCGGGTCGCCGTCCGCCTGCTTCGGGGCGTGGTGTTTCGAGACCGGGACCCGGGCTTGTGGGAAGAGCTGATCGGGTTGCGCGCACGCGTACGGGACTACATGGCCGTGCCGGGCCTCGAACTCGTCATCGACGAAGGCGAGGGCTATGCTTACCTGCATTCGAAAGGCGATGAAGGCGACGGCAAAAGTGCCGTCCCCCGGCTGATTCCCCGGCGGCCGCTTTCGTTCAACGTCAGCCTGCTGCTGGCGCTGTTGCGCAAGAAGCTGGTCGAACAGGACGCCACCGGCGGGGAAACCCGGCTGGTGATGAGCCGCGACGAGATCGCCGAACTGGTGCGGGTGTTCCTGCCGGAGAACACGAACGAGGCACGCGTGATGGAACGGCTGGATGCGGACCTGAACCGCATTGTCGAACTCGGTTTCCTGCGGCGCATGAAAGCGCGGGAGGGCGGTCGCAGGCGGGAATTCGAGGTGCAGCGTTTCCTGAAGGCGTTCGTGGATGCCCAGTGGCTGACGGAATTCGACAGCCGGCTGGCGGCCTACCGGTCCGAGCTGGAGAGAACGTCGCCATGAAAGCCGAGCAGGAGTCGGCATCGCCATGAACCGCGGGCAACACGAGCCCCTGTCGCTGTTCGACAGCATCACCGACGATGCACTGTCGGGCTATCGCCTGGAGCGGCTGGAGGTATTCAACTGGGGCACGTTCGATGAGCGTGTGTGGTCGCTGAAGCTGCATGGCAGGAACAACCTGGTCACCGGCGACATCGGTTCGGGCAAGACTACCCTGGTGGATGCGGTAACCACACTGCTGGTACCGGCACAGCGCGTCGCCTACAACCGTGCTGCCGGCGCCGCCAGCCGCGAGCGCAGCCTGCGCAGCTATGTGCTCGGGCATTACAAGACGGAACGCAGCGACGGCGGCGGTGCGGCCCGGCCCGTGGGGCTGCGCGACCACAACGCCTATTCCGTCATCCTCGGCGTATTCCGCAACCAGGACTTTCAGCAGGCCGTTACCCTTGCCCAGGTATTCTGGATCAACGATGTCCAGGGTCAGCCCGCCCGCATCTTCGCGGCTGCCGAGCGGGAGCTGTCCATCGCCGGGGATTTCGCCGGTTTCGGCGCTGACATCGGCAACCTGCGCAAGCAGTTGCGCAAGAACGGCGTAGACCTGTTCCAGAGCTTTCCGCCCTACGGCGCCTGGTTCCGGCGCCGCTTCGGCATCGACAACGAGCAGGCGATGGAACTGTTCCACCAGACGGTGTCCATGAAGTCCGTGGGCAACCTGACGGACTTCGTGCGCGGCCACATGCTGGAGCCCTTCGATGCGGGGCCGCAGATCAGGGCGCTGATCGATCACTTCGACGACCTCGACCGCGCCTACCGGGCCGTGCTGACGGCGAAGCGGCAGGTAAGCCTGCTGGAGCCGCTGGCGGCGGACTGCGCCCGGCATGGCGAACTGACGGAAAGCCTCGAGCAGCTGCGCGGCTGCCGGGATGCGCTGCGCAGCTATTTCGCGGGCCTGAAACGGGAATTGCTGAACGAGCGCCTCGGCCGGCTCGATGCGGACTTGCAGCGTCAGGGCGACCGTGTCGGGCAGCTTGCGCAGAGCCGTGATGCGCAACGGCGGGAGGTGGAGGAAATACGCCGGGCAATCGCCGAAAACGGCGGCGACCGCATCGACAGCCTTACCGCCGAGATCGGCCGCCTGGAACAGGAGCGGGGCCGCAGGAAAGAGAAGGCGGGGCGTTACCGGGAACTCGCCGCGAGCCTGGACGAGGCGGCTGCAACCACCGAGCCCGGGTTTCTGCAGCAACGCGAACGGTTCCTGCGGCTGGAAACCGATCTCGCGGAAAGCGCCGACCGGCTGCGCAACCAGCTTACCGAAGATAACGTAACCGCACGCGGCCTCGATGAAGAACTCGGCGACCTGCAACGGGAAATAGAGAGCCTGCAGGCGCGGCGCAGCAACATTCCCGAACGGCAGGTAGCGTTGCGGGGACGCCTTTGCGATGCGCTCGGGATCGACGAGGAGCACATCCCGTTCGCCGGCGAACTGTTGCAGGTGCGCGAGGAGGAAGGCGAGTGGGAAGGGGCGGCGGAACGCGTGCTGCGCAATTTCGGGCTGGCGCTCCTGGTGGAAGGCGGCCATTACGCCAGGGTGTCTGCCTGGGTGGACGCGAACGACCTGAAGAACCGGGTTGTCTACTTTCGCGTGCGGCAGGGCGGCAGCGGGGAGTACCCCAGCCTGCACCCGCATTCCCTTGCCCGGAAACTGTCCGTCAAACCGGACTCCGGGTTCTACGGGTGGCTGGAGACGGAACTGGCGCGGCGCTTCGACATCGCCTGCTGCGGCGACCAGGAGCAGTTCAGGCGGGAGCGGCGCGCGCTGACCCGATCCGGCCAGCTCAAGCTGCCCGGAGAACGCCACGAGAAGGACGACCGGCACCGGTTGGGCGACCGCTCCCGCTACGTGCTCGGCTGGAGCAACGAAGCGAAGATTGCCGCCCTGCAGAAGGAACACAAGCGCAAGCGCGCGGCCCTCGACGAATTGGCATCGCGCATCGACCGCACCAACCGCGAGTACGGGGCTGTGGAAGCGCAACGCCGCAACCTGGCGACGCTCGAATCGGAATACGCCCGTTTCGATGAACTGGACTGGGGAGCGACGGCCGCGAAGATTCAGCGCCTGACCGACGAGCGCGACCGCTTGGCATCCGCATCGGACGTTCTGAGGCAGCTGAAGGAGCAGCTCGACCGGGCCGAAACCGCGCACCGGGAAGCGGAAGGGCAACTGGAAGGCGCGCTGGCTGACCGGGCCAGAACCGAACAGAAGCACAGCGACGCGCAGGAACTGCTCGCCGGCACCGACGCCGAACTGCGCGAAGCGGCCGCGCCCACCGAAGCGCAGGCACAGGCGCTGCCCGCAATCCGCGACGAGGCGCTGGGCGAACACCGCCTCACCGTGGAGTCGTGCGACAACCGGCAACAGGATGTGCGCGAATGGCTGCAGAAGCGCATCGATGCTGATGAGAAGCGCGCCGGTCGCCTGGGCGAGAAGATCGTGAAGGCCATGTCGGAGTTCAGGGAGGAGTACCGGCAGGAGACGACCGAGTTCGATGCGAGCATCGCCGCCGGCCCCGAATACGCCGCCATGCTCGGGCGCCTGAAGGCCGACGACCTGCCCCGATTCGAGTCGCATTTCAAGCAGCTTCTGAACGAGAACACCATACGCGAGATCGCCAACTTCCAGTCGCAGCTGGGCAAGCACCGCGAGGAGATTCGCGAGCGCATCGGCCGCATCAACCATTCCCTGGCGCAGATCGACTACAACCCCGGGCGCTACATTGAACTGGAGCCGAAGTCCGCCCCGGACGCCGACATACGCGAGTTTCGCGGCGACTTGCGGGCCTGCACCGAGGGAACCCTGACCGGTTCCGACGACGCCCAGTACTCGGAGAGCAAGTTCCTGCAGGTGAAGAACATCATCGACCGCCTGCGCGGGCGGGAGGGCCTGGCCGAGCAGGACCGTCGCTGGGCGGGCAAGGTGACCGATGTGCGCAACTGGTTCGTTT
>JAPOON010000092.1 GCA_026713405.1 Gammaproteobacteria bacterium | reverse complement strand
TTCGCGCTAGACCACCCCGCCGCACGCGACTCTGCGGCTCGCGGTTAATCGGCCCGGCCGGCGGCAGGTCCGCATGGGTGCCTCGCCTCGGCCGCGCGTCAGGAATTCCCTGTATCGGGGGCAAAATCCTCCTCGAAGAGCCGGTAGTTCGTCGCCGTCATGCCGAGATGCCCGTAAGTGGCCTGGGCGCCTGTATTGTCCTTCTCTACATAGAGCCTGATTCCGCAGGCATGGCCGTTCGCGAGCGCCGCATCGCGAACCTGGACGTGCATTCGGGAATAGACGCCGCGGCGGCGGAATTGCGGCAGCACGTAAACGCTCTGTATCCACCAGAAACAACCGTTGCGCCAGTCGCTCCACTCGTAGGTCACCATCAGGGACCCCGCTGCCTCGCCGTCCACCTCCGCCACCAGGTAGAAGCCGTCGCGGGGTTCGAGGAGAACGTGGCGAACGCCCTGTTCCAACAGGGCGGCATCCAGTGCCCTGTCTTCGCTCTCGCGCGCCATGGCGACGTTGAATCCGGCAATCAGGTGGGCGTCCTCCAGGGTGGCGCGGCGAACTGTCACGCTCATAAATTCCTCCGGAAGAAATCGAGGATCAGATTGAACCGGTGAATGGAGACATCGCGTTCCTGCAGGGCATGCTTGGAACCCGGGTATGTCATCAGTTCGAACGGAATGTTCCGTTCCTGCAGAGCGCGCTGCAGCTTCACGGTGTGGGCGTAGAGCACGTTGTCGTCGGCCATGCCGTGCATGACCAGCAGCTTGCCCCGCAGACCGTCGAGCCAGGGAAAGACGGAACTGGCCTCGTATCCCGCGGGGTTTTCCTCGGGATGGCCCAGATATCGCTCGGTATAGTGGGTATCGTAGAGGCGCCAGTCGGTGACCGGCGCCACGCTTACCCCGGCGCGAAAGGTTTCGGGCGCCTTTGCCAGGCACATGAGTGTCATGTAGCCGCCGTAGCTGTGTCCGAAGACGCCGATCCGGTTCCCGTCCACCCAGTCGAAGCCCGCCGCGTGCAGCGCGCCGGCGGCCTGGTCACGGACCTCTGCATCCCCGAGGCGGCGGAACAGCGGCTCCTCGAATGCGCGCCCCCGGTTGGCCGTACCCCGGTTGTCGAGTTCCAGAACGCCGAACCCGTTCTGGGAGAAAAGTTGCACAGCCAGGGGAGGCCAGGCGTTTCTGACCATCTGGGCGCCCGGGCCGCCGTATACCCAGACGATCAGGGGAAACCCGGGCTCGGGTACAGGCGCGCCATCGGTCCCGGGCTGCGTCAGGCGATAGTGGAGTGTCTGGCCGTCCTCAGCCTCAAGGCTGCCCAGTGCCGGGGTCGAGTGGCTGTCGAGGTACTGGTGATAGGGGTGGCTGCCGTCAATCCGCGTTCTCGATAGCGTCCGAAACGGCCCATTGCCGCGCCTTGACCGGATTTCACCAGGGTTGCCGAGGTCGCTGCAGCAGTCGATCAGGGTCTGCCCGTCCCTGCTGGCCGCCAGCTCGTGCCAGCCGGGCGGTGTCAGTTGCGACACCTCGCCGGTGTCGAGGGCTACCGCATAGAGGCGCCGCTCGACCGGTGTCTCGAACCACCCCGACACCAACGCGCGATCGCTGTCGGCATGCAGGACTTTCTCGATGTGCCCGGCGCCGCGCGTGAGTTGCTCGAGCTTTCCGTCGCGGTGCCGGTAGAGGTGGTTGAAACCGTCCCGTGCCGAAGTCCACAGGTAATCCGCCTCGCCAAGCGGGGTGAAGTTGTCGTTCAGGTTGATCCAGGTCCCGGAGGTCTCCTCGAAAAGCAGGTTCGCCTGTGTCCGCTGCGGCGGGACGACCTTGATGCGCAGGCGGTCCTGGGCGCGGTTCTGCACCTGGAGAATCAGGCGCCGGCATGCGAAACCCACCCGCGCCAGATAGTCGTCCGGATCGTCCCGGTAGTCCAGCCAGCTTGTCTCGCCGGAGTCGAGATCGTACCTGCCGAGCTCGACGGCGGGATTGGCCGCGCCGGCAAACGGATAGCGTTGCCGGACTGTCTCCAGCCCGCCGGCGTCGAATCGCCGGATCGGGTCGACCGGCGAAACATCCACACGGGTGAAGGCGATGGCGTCATCGTCCGGGCCCCACCAGTGTCCGTCGAAACGGTGCATTTCCTCCTGGGCCAGAAAATCCGCGGTGCCGAAACTGATGGTCGGGTTGCCCGACACGGCGACGGCGCGCTCGATACCGCTTTCCAGGTGGAGATGGTAGAGGCTGCGGTCTCTGACGTAGCTGATGAAACGACCTCCGGGGGACAGCCGGACGTCCGTATATCGGTGACCCGCGGGCGTGACCCGCCGGATCGTCCGGGTACCCGCCGCGAGAAGGTAGCCGGCACCGGATGCCTCGATGAGAAGCTCGTCGCCGTCCGCACTCCACGCGTGGCCGCTTATGCCGTGGCCGAACAGGCGCCGGCGCTCGCGTTCGTTCCGCTGCGCGGCATCGGCCGTTGCCGCGGCTGGCAGGTCGGTGGCCTTCAGCCAGCAGTCCGGGCGCCCTGTTGCCAGTTCCGCGCCCCACAGGTCCAGGCGTTCGCGATCGTCGTCCGCGACCCTCAGCCAGCTCGCGTAGCGGCCGTCCGGCGACACCCGGACTTCCCGGGGGGTGTCGCCGGTCAGTGGGGGATTGCTGAAAAGCCGTTCGGCGGTCAGCCGTGCCTTCATGGCGCCCCGGCGGCCGCGAACGCCTCGCGCGTGAAGTTGTGAGTCCCTGTTTCGGTAACCAGGACGTTGTCTTCGATACGGATGCCTCCGCAGGGTGCGAGCGCATCGACCGCGGGCCAGTTCACCTCCGTTGCGGCGTCGCCGGCGCGCAGTTCATCGAGCAGCATCGGAATCAGGTAAAGGCCCGGCTCGATGGTAAAGATCATGCCCGGGGCGGTGGTGCGCGTCAGCCTCAGGGAGGGATATTCAGATGGCGGCGCCAACAGTTCGCCCCCGGGTCCGGCCTGGTGGCCGCCCACATCGTGGACCTGCAGTCCGAGCAGGTGCCCGAGCCCGTGGGGCAGGAAGGTTCTCGACATACCCAGTTCGAATGCCGCCTCGGCGGTACACCGGACCAGGCCGGACTCGGCGAGGAGACCGCACAGGCGCCTGTGCATGTCCACGTGCAGGTCGAGGTATCTCATGCCCGGCCGGATGGTTTCGATCAACTGCTGCTGGGCGGCATCCAGGGCAGCGATCAGGTCGCCGAAGACATCGCCCGGCGTGGCCGTATAGGTGCGCGTGATGTCCGATGCGTAGCCGTGCCGCTGCGCCCCGGCATCGATCAGGAAACTGTGCCGGACAGCCGGCGCTGCACGCTCGTAGAACTGGTAGTGCAGGGTTGCCGCGTGCTCGTTCTGGGCAATGATGCATGCGTAGGGCAGCTCGCCCTCCGTCTGGCCGGAGGCGGCGAGAAAGGCACGCAGAATATCCAGTTCGGAAGCGCCCGAGTGGAATGCGTCCCTTGCGGCGAGGTGCCCCGCCACGCCCGCTTCCGTGGCTTCCCTGGTACAGTCGATCTCGAAATCGGTCTTGCATGCCCGCTGAAAGTGCAGGCGGTCCATGAGCCCTGGCGGATTGGTGACGTAGCCGTCGCATGCGGGATCTTCGCCGATGCAGGCGGCAGAGCCCAGGTTTGAAGCTGCAGCCCGCGCGGCAGCGCGAAGATCGTCCAGGTCTGAATGGACGGCAAGATCAAAGCAGTCGCCCGCCCACTCCGGGGCCTGCTGCGGCAGGTGCCAGTAGTCGGCGGGCTGCAGATAGAACAGCCTGGGGCGCTCCCCCGGGGCGATCAGCAGGAGGGCATGTTCGCAGCGGTCATGGGGAAACCACAGGGCGAAGTGCGGATTCGGCCGGAAGACCGGTGCGTGGTCGTCGAACAGGTAGTTGCGCGGCGCGCCGGCGGCCACCAGGACCGCGTCGAAATTCTCGGCTGCAAGCGCAGCCGCCCACTGTGGCGCCAGCGTTTCCAGGTGGCGCTTGTACAGTTGTAGGCCGGCAGGGTTCACCGTTCGATTATAACGCGTGTCACGCTGGCTTCCCGGTCGCGGATTCTGGTAGATTGTGCGCCGATCGACCCGATCCTTCTGCGACGGACCCGAATGGAGGAACCATGGCGGAGTACGCCTATTCTGCCCCTTTGAGCATTGACGATGCGGTGGGCATTCTCGAAGAACATGCGAACAACGGCCGGCGGGCACAGGTGCTCGCGGGAGGTACCGACCTTATCGTCCAGATGCGGGGTACCGACCGGGAACCGCGCACCATTGTCGACGTCAAGGGCCTCGAGGAGACAAATCGAATCGCTATCGACGGCGATGAAATTTACATCGGTGCCGCGATTTCCAGCGCGGTGCTCGATGAAAACGAGGAACTCAAGGGGTTGCTTCCCGGCCTGCTCGAATCCGCCTACCTGATAGGGTCGACCCAGATACAGGGCCGTGCCACGCTCGGCGGCAACCTGTGTAACGCGTCGCCCGCCGCAGACACCATTCCCGCCATGATCGCGAACCGGGGCGTATGCGTCATCGCGGGGCCGGGCGGCCAGCGGGAACTGCCTGTCGAGGACTTCTGCACCGGCGTCGGGACCAACGCGCTGGAATCCGGTGAATTCCTGCTCGGCCTCAGGTTCCCGCGCCCGGCGCCCGGAACCGCGGATGCGTACCTGCGCTTCATTCCGCGCACCGAGATGGATATCGCCGTGGCCGGGGCGGGCGTCAGCGTCACCCTGGACGGCGACGGCGTCTGCACCGCAGCCCGTGTGGGCATCGGTGCGGTCGCTCCGACACCGTTGATCGTCCCCGCGGCCGCCGAAGCCCTTGTGGGCACCCGGGTTGACGATGCAGCGCTCGCTGGAGCGGGCGCGGCCTGCACGGCG
>JAPOON010000091.1 GCA_026713405.1 Gammaproteobacteria bacterium | reverse complement strand
GGTGGCCCGTGCCCCCCGCCGGCCCCCGCGCCTGCCGGTATCGGACTCCTCTTCGCCGTATGCATCCGGCTTCTCGTGCACGATGATGGCGGACCCGTCATCGTCGAACACCGAATTGCTCATGCCCGTGTCCAGTGTTACGCCAACAGTAAAGAAGTCGGCGCGTGCAGAGCCGTCAGAGGCGGCGTAGATGTTTGGCAGGTCGCCACCGTGTGCTCCTAGCGGCTCTCCGCGTTTCCATGCCGAATGGACAAAGCCGTGTTCCGTGTCTTCGGGGTTGAAGTGGTCGCCGGCGGCGTCGAAATCTGGAGTACACGATCCGGCTTCGTGGATGATGAATGCGTGACCGCCCGGGGCCAGTCCCTCCACTTCGGCCATAATCAGGACCCCAGAGGCTGCCTGCAGGAATGTGACGGTCCCAATGGAATCACCGTCTGGTGATGCCAGGTCGGCCTCGGCCGTCAAGCCTACCGTGGGTTCCGCTGATTCGCCCGCACGGATCTCAGGAATGATGAGGACGCCGAACATCACGACGAGAATGATGAACACGGGCACAATTAAGATTACCCGCTCAAGTCTCCAGGTCATTCAGGTCACCTCCTCGGCCATGCTGCTTTTTCGACAGCGGGGTTCACTGATCCTTCGCCGGAAGTAAGCCTTTTGTACCTAATCCATCCGCGCGAGGTTGGAAAGTCATAGAGGACAATGTCGATATCATATCTCATTAGCAATTGCTTGCCCGGCCGGTTTTCTCGCCCGGCCGGGAAACGATTGCGAGTTGTGCCGTAGTCACGCGCACCTGACCTTGATGCCTCTGGTAAATTGGGTGCGAGTGGTATGCTTACGGCCTGAAATTGTGGCAGTACGCGTCACTAGTTGGACGGAATTATTACGGCTGAATGCGCCATGTCAGAACCGCTACTCCAAGTTAAGAACCTGCAGACCTATTTCCACTCGCCCACCGGGGTGGTGAAAGCCGTGGACGGGTCGTCGTTTTACATTGATGAAGGCGAGACCCTCGGCCTGGTTGGCGAGAGCGGCTGCGGCAAGAGCGTCTCTGCCCTTTCCGTGATGCGGTTGATCCCCAACCCGCCTGGGCGCATAGGGGGAGGCGAGGTGCTGTTCGAGGGCAAGGACCTGCTGAAAATCTCCGAGGCGGAGATGCGGACGGTCAGGGGCAGCAGGATCGGCATGATATTCCAGGAGCCGATGACCTCTCTCAATCCCGTCCTGACGATCGGTCGCCAACTGACCGAGACCCTCGAACTTCACCTGAACATGACGAAGCAACAGGCGCTGGGCCGCGCCGGCGAGTTGCTCGAGATGGTCGGAATCGCCGACCCGGAACAACGCCTGCGCGACCACCCGCACCAGCTATCGGGCGGCCAGAGGCAGCGCGTCATGATCGCCATCGCCATGTCGTGCAATCCGAAGCTGCTGATTGCGGACGAAGCCACAACCGCGCTCGACGTGACCATCCAGGCGCAGATCCTGGAACTCATGATGCAGTTGACCAGTGAGTTCGGCACCGGGCTCCTCATCATCACTCACAACCTGGGTGTCGTGGCCCGCTACGCAGACCGGGTAAACGTGATGTACGCCGGAAAAATTCGCGAGACCGGCCGGGCGACTGCGCTGTATCGAAATCCGAAACACCCTTACACCGTCGGCCTGCTGAACTCCGTACCCAGGCTCGACAGCCGGTCAGGTTCGCGTCTCCTCCCGATCGAAGGTGAAATACCCGACCCGTCCAACCTGCCGCCGGGATGTGCGTTCAGACCGCGCTGCCAGTGGGCCGTGGACAAGTGCGCGACCGACGACCCGCCGCTGGTGGAGGCGGCAGCGGAGCAGATGTCTGCCTGTTGGGAACATGAAAACGTAAGCCGGACGGTGGGAGCGGTCGCATGACGATGGTCGAAGAAAGAGCGCCACAGACTGCCGCGGAGCGGACCGCCAACGGCGCCCTGCTCGAGATCAATGACCTCAGGGTCCACTTCCCCGTCAAGCGCGGACTGATATTCGACCGCACGGTCGGAGTAGTCAAGGCAGTGGACGGGGTCAGCATGTCGATCATGCCAGGCGAGACACTCGGCCTCGTGGGCGAGTCCGGATCGGGCAAGACCACGACCGGGCGGGCGATTCTTCAGCTTGTCAAAGCCACGGAAGGCACGGTGTTTTTCGAGGGCAAGGACCTCGTCTCGCTCGGCAACAACGAAATGCGCCAGATGCGCCGGCGGCTCGGCATGGTGTTCCAGGACCCGTACGGCGCCCTCAACCCCAGGATGACGGCGGGGGGCATCGGCGGGGGAACCCTGGGGGTGCAGGGCCCGG
>JAPOON010000090.1 GCA_026713405.1 Gammaproteobacteria bacterium | reverse complement strand
GCGAGCCCCCCCCGCGCCGCCCCACCCCCGCCCGGCCCCCGGGGCGGCCCGGCCCCACCCGGCACCCCCCGCCGGTGTTCGCCGCCAGTTCCCAGGCGTTCTGGGCAGCAATCATCGGGCTTCGCGGAAAGGCGACGGCGATGCCGGTGGAAAACCGCAGCCGGCCGGTCGCCATGGCGGCGGCCGCGATCTGCATCCAGGGGGTCTGCCCCGCTTCCGTGAACAGCAGCCCGGAGATTCCGGCGGTTTCCGCCTGCCGGGCAAACTCGGCGGTGCGCTGCCAGGTCATGTGACCGGTCATGAAGTCCAATTCCATCGGGGGGTTCTCTCAACTCGAATTCTGAAGCTGCCTACCTTGCCCGGATGGGCCGACGTTGGCCACTGGTGCCAGTGGCCGCCACCCTCGCAGGTGCCGTCCCGACTCCGGAGATCGGCGATCACCGGCAGGACCGGGCAGGTTCGCGCCCGGCTAATGTTCTTTCCATTGGGGTGTGCCGGTAAAACGCCTGTGCTGTTGCGCGCCCGTCGACGCATGGCGCACCCGTGCCAACTCGTTTAGCATCGACGGAAGCGCTCCAAATCCTCCGTCGCGAAGAACCGACCTGACTATGGGCAAGCGACGGGAGTATCTTGAGCGAAAGCGGGAGATCAACCATGGGTGGGCTTGAATTGCACAATCCGTTTTCCACGCTCTCGGGCGAGGTGCTTCTGGAGGCGGCGGCAATGTTCCTGGTGTTTGTCGTCGCCCTGTTTCTGTTATCGATGCTGGTGCCGGGACGCAAGATCGTCCTCACCGATGACGAGGGTGGAACCCGCAACTACAGGCTCAACGGGCTTGCCCTGTTCCTGATCGTCGTGGCCGTTGCCGGTCTCGCCCAGTGGTCCGGGTGGTTCTCCCTTGCAAACCTTTACACCCACTTCGTTGCCTTGTTCGTGGTGGCAAACGTATTCGCGTTGGCCCTTTCCGCATGGCTGTACTGGGGCGCTGCACGAAAGCCGGATGCGCCGGCGGAATCGCGGTGGAGTTTCCTGATGGGCCGGGACCTCAATCCCGTCCTGTTCGGCATGGATTTGAAGATGTTCAGCTACCGCCCGTCCCTCATTGGCCTGGCGCTGTTCAACCTGTCATTCGCCGCCGTGCAATACGAAACCCACGGCGAATTGACACTGGCGATGACGCTCTACCAACTCTTCACATTCACCTACCTTTTCAACTATTTCCAGTTCGAAGACGGGATGATTTACACCTGGGATATCGTCAGCGAGCGATTCGGCTGGAATCTCGTCTGGGGCGACTACGTGCTGGTGCCGTTTTTCTACTGCATCGCCGGCTGGTGGCTGGTGGATCCCGTGGGTCCGCCGCTTTCCCCGCTGGCTGCCGCCGGAATCGTTGTGCTGTTCCTGTTCGGTTTCTGGATGTTCCGGGGCGCCAACCAGCAGAAGCATGATTTCAGACAGACCCCCGACATCACCATCTGGGGAAAACCCGCCGAAACACTGGACGGGCGCCTGCTGGTCTCCGGCTTCTGGGGCATCGGGCGGCATCTCAACTACACCGGCGAGATCTGCGTCTACATCGCTTTCATCCTGACCACCGGATTCGCATCCTGGATACCGTTCCTGTTGCCCGCATGGCTTGCCTGCCTGCTGGTGCACCGGGCCGGCCGCGATGAACGCCGCTGCCGTGCCAAGTACGGCGAACTGTGGGAACGATATACACAGCGGGCGCGGTTCGCGATGGTGCCGTACATCTATTGAGGGCGGAAACGTCGCGCCAAACAGGGGCATCCAAGTCGCGCAGACGACTACCAATCCGCTACAGTGACGCGTCGAGTTCCCGCAACAGAATGCCGCTGGCTTTCAGGGAACACTGTTTCGGAATTGGCTTTCCGAGCGGCGGCGCAAAAGCTGCCAGGTAGCCTACGAACCGCCGAGTGCAATCAGTAACTGGCCACCCAGGCCCGCCCTGCGGTGGACGCCCGATTCCTGCATCTCGGGTGAGGTCACGACTTCGACGAACTTCTCCTTCGACGGATATTCGACGGCGAGAGCGGCATCCCACAGGTCTTCCGCCTGGCCCAGCACCAGGTATCGGGTCGGCTCCGAAAGGACGATGCGTCCACCCGCCGATTCGACCCGGCCCTTCAGATCCTGGAGATACAGCCCATAGGCTGCCTCGCCCGTCAGATCGGTCTCCCGGCCGTCCGAGTAGGACGCATGCTCACGGAACTTCAGGAGGTGCAGCATCGTCACCGAACCCTCCAGGTCCATACCCAGCAGCGCCTCAAACCGATCTGGCGTTCCCAACACTTCGTTAACGATATTCATGATGTTCCTCCAATCCGGGACACATACCCGCGCCGGTTCGCGTCTACACTAGTCCTGGAAGTCAGACAGCGCAACCAACCCGTTTCGACGAGCAGTTTTCCTGGCCGTTCGATCCTGAAGAGTGCAGAGGCCTGCAAAGATTTACCGACTCGCGTTTCGCTCACGTTATTAGCACTACAAACATGTCACGCGCCGCTTCCAGCACCCGATCTTCTAGTCCGAGAGGGAGGTGGATTCCGAGCTAATTGGACCTGGGACAGGACACTAGAGTCGGATTTTCTCGAACGCGAGCAGTCCAACCAGGAATGTATCGGCCTGAACGGAGCAGCGTACTTTCCGCCATTCAATCATGGCGCGTTCGGCATCGCTGATGAGACTGAGTACTTCCAGCCGCGTGAACGAGCGACCCATGTCGTAGTCGGCCTCATGCCGCTGCTGTTGCAGGTCGACGAAAGCTGCCGCGACTTGGACGATCTCGTCCTGCAGAGGCAGTCCATTCAAGCCGGGCTCCAGCTTTGGGGATAGGCCCTGTTCTGCAAACTGGCGAGCGACTCGCTTCATGACGGCGTGGTCGAAGGCGCGGCTCAAACAATGGCGCAGCGCATTTCGGGCACCACCCGCCAATATCCGCCTCACCGCTTCGCCGACCAGCAAATGGAACAATGCATAATACGCGGCCGAAACGCTGCGACGGAGGCTGGCTTGCTGAGGCCTCCTCGGTTCCTTCATAGCGAGTAGTTGAGCCTGTGCCAGCAGGTCTCGCGGAAGGCTCACCTTGCGACTAAGGGCTCGTTCGCGCCCCGAACCAGTACGTAAGCCCAAAGGCCGCCAGTCGCTTGGCGTACCACCTCGCGAGCCATCTCCTTCAAAAGACCCAGAGAGTCCATATCGACATCGTCGCGCTCGACCACCGCCCACACCCATACAGCGGGGTCGTCCGTGGCGTCTAGCCCTTCCTCGACAAGCCACGACCGTACCGGTGTCGGGAGGTTGGACAAATCCTCCAGTTCGGAGCGGATTCTGGCGGTGTCGGCGATCATCAGACAACCTTACGCTTGGACTTGCACGGGTTCAAAACCGAACGTTTTCCATATTAACGCCGCAGGATTAATACGTCTGTAGGCTATCGCTTACGAGCTTTGAGTCGCTGCGGTTTTCCGACTTCGGATCGGCCGAGCAATCCGCCGGCGAAATCATGATGGGATTTCAACGAACAGGAGACCGGCGATTCCAGCATGACCGTTGCCAGGCCCCAGGGGTTATTCTCCCTCTCGCCCCGCGGGCCGGGCCCCGGCCGGATCGCGCAACCTGGCTGCGATTCCCCCGAGGGTCTGTGCCAACGCGGCTCGCCGCATCGTTGCTATACCCTCGCCTGCGCCCGCTTCCATCGATATAGACGAGCCAGCGGTTCGAGACTCCCTCGACGCAACAGGCCGAAGCCGCCCGGTGGACCATCTGGTAGGGAAGATTGTGCACGTCGCGTTTAAGGATAAGGCCCGCTCCGCGCCGTTCGAGTTGGTCGAGCCGGCCCCGCAGCACCTTTCGCCGGTTCCGGGAGTCGCCGCGCCAGCTCCCGACGGTGACGTACCGCGGTTCGGTCCATTTTGCCTCGCTGG
>JAPOON010000089.1 GCA_026713405.1 Gammaproteobacteria bacterium | reverse complement strand
CGTCCCGGCCGCAAGAGCCGGTACCGCATCGCCGGTCAACGGGATGGAATCGTGCGCTCCGGCGACCTGTGGATGCACCCCGAAGCCGATGGCGGCCATCCCGCCTGCACCCGTTTCCGCGTGCTGCGCCGCGATGCCCGCGGCAGTTGCCTGCTGCTCAGGCCCGTTACCGGCCGCACCCACCAGTTGCGCGTGCATCTGAGCTGGATCGGCCACCCCATCGTCGGCGACACGCTGTACGGCAGCCCCGGGGCGCCGGCCCAGCGCGCGGAGCGCCTGATGTTGCATGCCCTGCGCCTGAAACTCCCGGGCTATCCGTCGATTACGGCACAGACAGAGGAGTGCGAATACGGCCAACGGAGCGATGTTCCAGACCGACTGGAAAACAGCGACCGGGAGGGAGTTTGACTCGTTTGACCATATTGTCCGCGAACAAGAGGTCCAAGCGGATCGGGTCGTCGAACGAGGCAAGTTCGCAACCGCTCACCCCTTTCTCGCAGGGCCCGGGCACAGCTCCGTTCGTCGACGGCCTTGTCTCAGGTTTCCCGTTTTCGCGACGCCCTGCCGCGCAGCCGCTTGACTAACCCCCGCCCGACCGCGAAGGCCGATGCCGCCAGCACCGGGTGCCGCAGAACGGCGAGCGCCACCACCGCCATGCCCGCGCCCACAACCCAGCCCTGCAGTTGCGGGCTGGTCGCACGGCCGGTCGTTGCGCGGTTCACCGTATGCTCGCAGTTGTTCGTGAAGAGGTTGTAGCGGCGCGAACTGTGCTGGACCGCGCCCAGCGAGCGCGGCCGTGCTTGTGGATCGACGGGAGTCACCCGCAGCCGTCGCCCGGCCCGGAACTCCCGTTCCGTGGAGACGTGTTCTCCGCGCCAGGGCGTGTTGTGCAGAATGCGGCCGTCGTCCAGCACAACGCCCTTGTGCATCACCAGCCCCTTGCGGCGGGCGACGATGTCTCCCGGCTTATAGTGCGGCTGCATCGGCGTCTCCCGATCTTCACTCCTGCCCGAAAACTAGCACATTCCGGGCCAGGCTTGCCCCACACGCCGTTATCCGGCACGTCACGGCCCGCCCCGCGTGTCGCCCCAATGCGCACAAGACCTCTCAAGATAGCGAATCCGCCCGGGAATTGGCGAAAAAGGCTAACGGGGCGACACCCCGGCCCAACAAGACCATATATTCACGGGTCAGGCCCTCAAAAGAGCCAACTTCCCTCCCGGTCATTGTTTCTCGTCGGGCTGGAGTGTCGCCCCGTTAACAAGCGGTGACCGACTGCGAACGTGACTCTGCTGGCAACCTGACCCGCGATTCAGAGGTCCGGCATTGAGCGCAGGCGCGCTATCGGTTCTGAACGAGCATGTAATCGATAGCGTCGGTCAACTGCTCGTCCGAGCAATTGAAACAGAGCCCCCGTTCCGGCATGCCGGGCGGCATGCCCTCGACGGTGGACTGCAACATTTGATCCATGCCCTTGGCCAGGCGCGGCGCCCAGGCGTCGGCATCGCCCGTTTTCGGCGCGCCGGCAACACCGGCCGCATGGCAGGAGAAACAGAACCGCTCATAGGTCGCCTTGCCCGGATGCTCCGGCGCGGCTGCGCTGTCCGCCGTACCAGGCCCGGACTCGGAACAGGCGGCGACCAGGAACAGTGAGGCGCAACACGCGGGCTTCCAGCGAATCATGAAAATCCTCTCCGGGAACTGTTGTCGCGGGCGGCTACCGGCCGCGCCTTTGTCGCCTTTCCGGCATTTGCTATGGTTGCCCACCGCGACATCGACTCCAGTGAATTGCCCCAAAAGGCGCGAAGAATAGCCGCTTTCACACGGACAGGCACATGACCGACCGCAATTTCGATTCCCGCGCCGCGCCGCCGGACGGGCGCTTGCGCCGGGTGCGGTCGGGACTGGCGGCGGGGTCGATGCTGCTGATGCTCGCCGGCATCGGTGCGGCGGCGGAGGACGATGCAGAGGGCGCGGCCGACTCGTCCGGCGACGGCATCGGGCACCCCACTTTCGCCAGCCCCCACGCCAGGCCCATTGCCATCGCAGGCTCACATGTCTACGTGGCGAACACGCCGGCCGATACCATCGACGTAATCGAGGCAAGCACGCAGGACCTGTCCGCGCGCATCAATGTCGGCGTCGACCCGGTAAGCGTGTCGGTACGGCCGGACGGCAGCGAGGTCTGGGTTGCCAACCACGTCTCCGACACCGTTAGCGTGATCGATGCGGATTCGTCCAGCGACACCTTCCAGCAGGTGATCGCCACGGTTCAGGACATCGACCCCGACAGCCTGTCGACGCGCTTCGACGAACCGGTGGGCATCGCCTTCGCCAACGACAGCAAGGCTTATGTAGCGCTCTCGACTTCCAACCGCATTGCCGTTGTCGACGTGGCCACCCGCACGGTCACCGGACACCTGGCCATCGCCGCCCAGGACCCCCGGGCGATCGCCGTGCGCGGCGACAGGCTGTACGTGACCGCCTTCGAATCCAACAACCAGAGCCAACTGTCGGGCTGCCTGCCCTGGAACCTCGGCGAGGACACCTGCACATTCGATGTCCTGGAGCATGTCGTAAGCAACAACAACGTGCTCTCAGCCGGCTACGATGCCGACATCGTGCAGAATCCCGGCGTACCGGACCGCGATCTGTTCGTATTCGACACCGGGACCGATGAGCAGAAGGAGATCGTGACCGGCGTCGGCACCCTGCTGTACGGCCTGGCCGTCGATGCCGACCACCGCGCCTTCGTCGCGCAGACGGATGCGCGCAACGTGGAGAACGGCAGCGCCGGAACCCTGAAGGATGGCTTGGCGGAGATGCAGAACCGGGCCTTCCTGAACCAGATCACGCGCATCGACTGTACCGACGGTTGCGGTACACCCGTGCGCTACGACCTGGAACCCCTGCCGCCCCAACACCCGGAAGCCGGCATGGCGCTGGCAACGCCGTTCGGCATCCAGGTGAGCGATGACAACGCAACCCTCGTGGTTACCGCCTCCGGCTCCGACAAGCTGTTCACGGTCGATGCCGGCACGGGCGTGGTTTCCGGCCGTGTGAGCGTCGGCGTTACGCCGAGGGGCATCGCGCTGGTTTCCGACGACACCGGGGCGCCGGAGGCTGCCTGGGTACTGAACGCGGTCGGGAATAGCGTCTCGCTGGTGGACCTGGCGGCAACCGAGCCCGCGGTGACGGCAACCGTCACCCTCGAGGACCCGACACATCCCGACGTGAAACGGGGCCGCATCGCCTTCAACAACGCCAGCGCCTCCTCCACCGGCACCTTCTCCTGCGAGAGCTGCCATCCGGACGCGCACACCGACCAGTTGCTCTGGGTATTGAATACCCCCGCCTGCGACGTGGAAGGCTGCACCCAGATACCGCCCCGCCTGACCATGCCGGTACGCGGGCTGCGGGATACGGCGCCCTACCACTGGGACGGCATACCCGGCGATCCGTTCGGCGGCAACAACACGGCATCCATCAATGCCAGCGTCGATCCGAATTGCGCTGCCGACGACCCGGAAAGCTGCACGCGGCACCTGGTGGACGGCACCCTGGCCGCCACCATGTGCGACCAGGCGAACTGCCCCACCAACGACGAGGGAAAAGCGGGGCTCCTGGACGCCGGGAACCGGGATGCACTGGCCCGGTTCCTTCTGAGCGTGCCCTACCCGCCCTCGAAAACGCGGCCGTTCGACAATGTCCTGACCCCCGCGGCCAGGGACGGATTCTTCGAGTTCAGCTTCATCAACGATGCCGCCGGGCAGACCACCGGGGCGCCCACCTGCGGTAGCTGCCACAAGCTGCCGTTCCTGGTCAGCACCAACACGCCGGGCACCGGCATGGATGCGCCCACCTGGCGGGGCGCCTACGACCGCTGGATGCTGCTGCCCCAGGGCCGGGTCAACGTCATCGACCTGATGAACATCGCCGGCATGGACGACAGCTTTCCCGAACGCGACATGTGGATCCTGGCCGGGGCGACGCCCGACATCTGGGAGATGGTGTTACAGGGCAGCACCGGGTTTTCCGGCAGCTTTGCCCGGCAGGTCACCCTGAACGCCGACACTGCCGCCTTGCCGCTTACGGGCAGCGTGCTGGACGCCCTCGAACTGTCCGCCTCCGAGGGTGCGATCCGGCTCCAGGGCGAAGGCGCGCGTATCGAAGCGGGCACAGCCAGTCCGCTGGCGGTCGAATTCACGGACGGGGCCTACCAGGTGAGGGACGGCGAGGATACCTTCTCCCGGGCCGGGCTGATCGAGCAGTCGGGTGCGGGCAACCTGGTCCTCACGCTGACGGGCCGGTCCGGAATCAACGTCGATGTTGACAACCCGCAACCCGCCCTGTGGCCGGTAGAGCCCCTTCAGGCGCAGCTTCGCCAGGTG
>JAPOON010000088.1 GCA_026713405.1 Gammaproteobacteria bacterium | reverse complement strand
TCCGCTTCCACGCGAGACGAACATAGTAGTCCAGGCTGAAATACCGGCCGCCCCCGATGACGAGCAGGGCAAGCAGCATGGTGAGGTAGATGGCCGCGAACTCGATGCCGTTGTTGAGCTTGACGATGGCGCCCCGGCCGTTCAGATAGCGGTAATCGCCGTGCTCGCGCAGGATGGCTTTCGCCCTGGCAAGCCGCTTAGAGGCCTCGATGGTGCGCGCGTTCACGTTCTGGCATTCGACGAAACGCTCGAACCGGCTCGAAGCCGCGCGCGCCTCGCTGTCCGGAATGCAGACGGCCGCCGGGCGGGACGGGGCGATCGCCGCCCAGCCGTTGTCCAGGTGCACCGACCAGGCGGCGACGAACATCGTCACCGCCAGGGGAACGGCGACCACCCGGGTTGCAAGGCCGAACAACAGCAGAAATCCGCCGAGGAATTCCGTCCAGGATGCGAGAAACCAGGAAAATTCCGGCGGCAGCACGTTGAACGGAAACGGGAAGGAATCCAGTGCGTGAACGAACCAGTTCTCACCCGTGATCTTTTCCCAGCCCGAAGCGATGAGCACGGGTCCGAGGATGAGCCGCAGCAGCAGGGAGGCGACACCGTCGAGGTGTCCGATTCCTGCAAGGGCCCGGTCATAGGTGCGGCTGATGGCCGCCAGGGACTCTTTCAACACTTGTTCTCCGTCTCAAACAAACCAATCCGCGGCGTGCGCCCGATCTCCGCTCTGCCCGTGACTCCACGGAAAACGGATGCGGACATCCGGAGCATGACCCCGGGATTGTCGCCCGGACGCAGGTCGCGCGCCGGCCCGGAGTGTAACAGCCTTGACCCTTCCGTGAGCGCTGACTAGTATCGAGATTCGGCATGTTCCGGCATGGCGCAAGGCCACGTGCCGAACATGTCGGACCGGAACGATACCGCGACCGGAACGATTAGGTGACCGGAACAGTCAAAATGGTATGCCAATGAACATTTCCGAATTCAGGGCCGTCGCTGAAATGCGCAACGGCGAGGTCGTGCTCGACTCGCGCACGGAAGAACTCAAGGTCAAGCAGAAGAACGTCTTCAACCGCACCATCGCCTGGCTGAAGGAGAAGTTTTCGCCAAATCCTCTCGCCACCGCGGAACGGCAAGCGGCCCGCAACCGGTTTCTGCGCGCCATAGCCGGCGATGCCCGCTACGACACCGGCGACCTGGCCCGCGCCGAAGCCCTGATGGCGACCGACATGCATTACCGCGTGCCCCTGTCGTCGCGTCGCATCCGGGAAGTGATTGCGGAACTCGACGAACGCTCCACCGAAGCCATTCGCGCCAATCGGGAGACGCTCGCCCACATGTGCGGCAAGGAGATTGACCAGCGCCTGCGCGCACGGGCCCCGGACCTGCAACTCACCGCACCCCAGAGAGGCCTTCTCGAGGAGCGGATTCGCGAGGCGATTCGCATCAGGACCGTCGATGGCGTGCGCGTCATCCAGTTCGCCGAGGCCGCCGAGATCACGCACAGCAAGGTCGATGATTACGTCGAGGAAATGGCCGCCCAGGCGCAACGGCGGGCGGAGGCCCTGGCTCCCACGGAGG
>JAPOON010000087.1 GCA_026713405.1 Gammaproteobacteria bacterium | reverse complement strand
CGATTATTCGCTTTCGTACCATGTTGAAGGAGAGACATCATGAGAACGGTTATACCCCTTTCTGCACTCGCCGTACTAGCCCTGACCCTGGCGGTCATACCACCGGAAGTGGCATTCGGTGAGGAGGCCGAGTCCATCGAAGAGGTGGTCGTCACGGGTTCGCGCATCCGGCGCGATCCCCTGAACGAACCAACCGCTGTGATGGAACTGGGCCGGGACGACCTGGTCAATTCCGGGTTCACGAACCTGGACGATGCGCTGCAGAACCTGCCCATCACCGGGTCGGCGCCGAATTCGCAGTTCAACATTCCCGGCAACCAGGGCTTTCCCCAGGACGGGGCGGGCATCGGGGCCGGTTCCGTGCAACTGGCGCTACGCAACCTGAAGTCCATCCGCACCCTGATCCTGGTGGACGGGCGGCGCTGGATCGCCGGCGCCTCCGCGTCCGGCGTGCCGGGCACCGTGGACCTCAACTCGCTGCCAGACAACATGATCAACCGCATCGAGATCCTGCAGGACGGCGCCTCGGCAATCTACGGGTCGGATGCGATCGGCGGCGTGGTCAACATCATCACCGACCGTAATTTCAGCGGTTTCGAGGCCGATGTGCAGACCGGCGAGTACCTGTCGCACAACGATGGCGCGTCGACTTCGGCGGGCATCAAGTTCGGCGGCGGCAACGACCGGTCGCACTTCGTGGTGAGCGCGGGCTACCGGGACGAGCGGGGCATCGAGACGGCGGGCCGCAATCGCTCGGCGTTCCCGAATCCGTTTGCGACCACGTGCGACGTACCCGGATCCTATTGTTCCTTGTTCACACCTCAGGGACGCTTCATTCTCGGTCCGGCCCTGGGCGGCGCCAGCATTACCCTGAACGACGGCGTGTTGAACGACGGCGGCGCCAACAAGCCCGTGTTCAACCCGGACAATCCGGCCTCCGGCGACTTTCACGCTTTCACCGCCGCAGACCGCTTCAACTACAACGGGCCGGGGTTCAACTTCCTGCGCACGCCCAACGAGCGCGTCAACATCTTCGCCAGCGCCCGTCACTTGCTCACGGACCGGGTCGAGGTGTTCGGCACCTTCTCCTATACGAACCGGTCGTCCCACACCAAGGCGGCGCCCGAACCGCTCTATCTCGGCAGCGGCGCGGGTAACCCCATCCTGGAGAATTTCTTTGTCTCGAAGGACAACCCCTACAACCCGTTCGGCGTTGACCTGTCCCTGGCCGATGGCACCATGGCGTTCATCGGCCGCCGCCCGCTGGAATCCGGCGGCCGCCTGTTCTTCCAGGATACCGACACCTATTTCGCCACCATCGGCGTCCAGGGTGACCTCGACTTCGGTGAGCGCACGATTTTCTGGGAACTTTACGGCAGCTACGGCGACAACCAGGGTTTCCAGGAGAAGGAAAACTCCCACAACGGCGCCAAACTGCTGACCGCGCTGGGCGATCCGGCCATCTGCGCTGCGACGCCCGGGTGCGTGCCGTTCAACATTTTCGGGGGCCAGGGCCCCGACGGCCAGGGTTCGATCACTCCGGCCATGCGCGAGTGGGTCACCTACACCCAGCGCGATTACAGCGAACAGACGCTGAAGAACTTCGCGTTCAACTTCTCCGGCGAGATTTTCTCGCTGCCGGCGGGCGACGTGGGCTTCGCCGCGGGCATCGAGTACCGGGATCACGACGGCTCGTTCCGTCCCGACCCCATCGCTGCCAGCGGCGACACCGCCGGCATCCCGTCGGGCCCCACGGACGGCGATTTTGACGTCACGGAGTATTACGGCGAGTTGAGCGTCCCGCTGGTCGACAACGGCAGCCAGTACTGGGAACTGAACGGGGCGGTACGGGCTTCCGACTACAGCAGCTTCGGCTCCGAGGTGACCTACAAGGTCAGCACGCTGTTCCAGCCCGTCGAACAGATCTCCCTGCGCGGGTCCTACTCCACCGGGTTCCGTGCGCCGTACATCGGTGAACTGTTTGGTGGCGCGGCGCGAGAGGACTTCACCTTCCAGGATCCCTGCAGCGATGTGCTCGGCCTCGTCGGCTCGGCCAACGGCGGCCGCGATGCGCCGGCGCCTGGCAACATCATGAGCAACTGCGCGGCCCTGGGCGTGCCCACTTCCTACGTGCAGCCGAACCCGAGCCTGAACGCCATCTCGGCGGGGAACGAGAATCTCGACCCGGAAACGTCCGACAGCTTCACGGTGGGCGCCGTCTGGGGTGCGAGTTTCGATACCGGCTGGATCGCCCGGCTGACGGCATCGGTCGACTACTATGACCTGCAGATCGACGACGCCATCCAGGGCCTCAACCCAAGCGATGTGCTGGTCGCCTGCGTCGATACGCTCGATGCGCAGTTCTGCAACCTGACGCCGCGGTCTTCGAACGGCGTGCTGGGCGTCATTGACAACCAGTTGCAGAACATCGGCGGTATCGATTCGTCCGGTTTCGATGTGGCCGTTGCCTACAGCAGCCCGGACTGGCCCATCGGTCAGATCGGCATTACGTTCAACGCCACCTTCCTCAGCGACTACAAGGAAACGACGGAGAACATCGACGGCAGCGAAACGGTGTCCGACCTGACCGGCACCCACACCAACGAAACCTTCCAGCGGGCGTTTCCGGACCTGCGCTGGGTCACCACCGTCGACTGGGCAAAGAATCGCTGGTCCGGGACCATGTCTTTTCGCTGGACCGACTCGATGATTCTTTCCGGCGACAACAAGGTGGATTCCGCCATGTTCACCGACCTGCGCCTGAGCTACAGCCCCGCCCTGATGGGCGACGGCATCACGGTCACGGTCGGTTTCAATAACGTCTTCGCCGAGAGCCCTCCAGTCTGCTTCCCCTGTGGAGTAATCGGCACAAGCCAGGTGGTGCACGACCTGCCTGGCCGCGTTGGGTACCTCCGTCTGGGCTACCGGCGGTAGCGCGGACGCAACGCTGAACCCCGTCAATCGGGTAGTTGGGGCGGCCTTCCGGGGCCGCCCTTTTTCTTTGGCGTTCTGCGACGTTTGCGCCTTTGCGCGCGAATCGGGGCCAATGCCTGGCCGGCACCGTCTTGGCACTGCCGGAAATGTTCCGCTACAGTCCCGTTGGCCGGCTCCGCGGGGCTCTATGCGCTGCACCGGTTCTTGGGTATGGGACCGTGGCTGCGTGTCTACGAAACAGGCGGCGACTTCTGCCCGCCGGGTATGGACACAAGCGCGAACGAGTGATGCGACGGAACATTGGGAAAACGCTGATGACTGACATTTGCAGGGCCGCACTGACCACCGTTGCGGCGGCGTTGTTTGCCGGGTGCGCCGAACCGGCACCGGAAGCGCCTCCGGTGCCGCCCGCGGACCTGATAATCGTCGGCAAGCACATCGTCGCCATGGACGATGCCTTCGCGGGTGCGACCGCGGTGGCGGTGCGCGGCGAGCAGATCGCCGCCGTGGGCGCTGCCGACGAGTTGCTGCCGCTGGCCGGGCCGGACACGCGCACGGTCGAACTCGGCGATCAAGCGCTGGTGCCGGGCTTCATCGACGCTCACGGCCATGTGTCGTTCGTCGCCCGGCTGATCGACTTCGTCAACCTGTCGTCACCGCCCGTCGGCCCCGTCATGAACATGGACGATATCGTGCGCCTGTTGAGCGAGCGCATAACCGAGCGCGAACTGCCGCCGGGCGAGTGGCTGTTCGGCTACGGGTACGACGACTCGCTGATCGCCGAGAACCGCCATCCGACCCGGGACGACCTCGACCGGGTGTCGCTCGAGCATCCGGTTGCCTTGATGCATGTTTCCGGCCATCTCGCCGCCGTGAATTCAGCGGCCCTGGCAGCGGTTGGCATGGACAGCAGCACGCCCGACCCGGCCGGCGGTGTCATCCGTCGGCGGCCTGGCACGGACGAACCGAACGGAGTGATGGAAGAGACGGCGGCTTCGGCCTTCACGCTGGGTCAATTCGGCCAGGTTGACGCAGAGCGTTACGAGGCGCTCTTGCGGCGCGCCCTCGACTATCACGCCACTTTCGGCATCACGACGGTCCAGGACGGTGGCGCCATACCTTCCGATATAGCCGTCATGCGCGCTGCCGCGGAACGGGAGCGGTTCCCGGTCGACGTCGTGGCCTTCGCCGTAGTCAGCACACTCGAGGACGGGGCGACCGCCAGCTTCAGCGCCGATTCCGCTTATGCCGGCGGGTTCCGTGTGGGCGGGGTGAAATTCGTGCTCGACGGCTCGCCCCAGGGACGCACCGCCTGGTTGTCGGAGCCTTACACGGAAGGCCCGGACAATGCGCCCGACGACTATGTCGCCTATCCGTCCTACGATATCGAAACGTACAAGCGCCAGGTCGCCGGCCTGATCGGGCGCGGCGTGCCGGTGCTCGTCCATGCCAATGGCGATGCCGCCATCGACGCCATGATCGAAGGCGTGGCCGGCGCGGTCGATGCCGCTGCGCTTCCCGACCACCGCTCGGTGATCATCCACGCGCAACTCACGCGGCCGGACCAGCTTCCTCTCGTCAAGGCCCTAGGCATCGTTCCCTCTTACTATGCGGCACACCCGTTCTTCTGGGGCGACTGGCACCGCAGGAGTTTCGGCGAGGAGCGGGCCGCTTTCATCAGCCCCATGCGGGCGACCCTCGAGCAGGGCATTCCATTCACGATCCACAACGATGCCCCGGTGGTGCCGCCGGACATGATGCGCCTGATCCACATCGCCGTGAACCGCACCACCCGTAGCGGCCACGTGCTGGGCGCCGACCAGCGCCTCAGCGCCTCGCAGGCCCTGCACGCCGTGACCCTCGGCGCCGCCTACCAGTATTTCGAGGAGGACACCAAGGGATCGATCACGCCGGGCAAGCGCGCCGATCTTGTGATTCTCGGCAAGAACCCGCTGACCGCCGATCCGGCAACCCTGGCGGACATACCGGTGGTCGAGACGTTCGCGCGCGGCAGGTCGGTTTATCGGTTGAAGTAGCGCACCGACGCTGCCGCTCAAGCGGGCCCTTCCAGCGCGCCCCAGGCTTTCGCGCGCTGCACCCGGTGGCGCCGGGCCAGTTCGCGCATATCTGTCGTGGCGTCGGTTTCATCCACGATTTCCAGGCCGAGCAGGGTTTCGATCACATCCTCCATGGTCACGATTCCCGCCATGCCGCCAAACTCGTCCAGCACCACCGCCAGGTGCTCCTGGCGCGCCCGCAGGGCGGTGAATAGGTCCGTGATGGCATAGGTTTCGCCCACCGCCACAATTTCCCGGCGCAGGTTCGCAACCCGCTGGCTGCCGCGCCCCTCCAGCATGGCGATGAACAGGTCTCCCTTCAGCACATATCCCGTGATGTGATCCTTGGATTCGTCGTAGACCGGTATCCGGGAAAACGGCTGGCTCTTCACCTTCTCGTAATATTCGGCGATGGTCTCGTCTTCCGATGCCACCTCGACGACCGTGCGGGGAGTCATCACATCCCCCACCTCAATGGTCTGGAAGCGGATCAGGTGGCCGATCATCTCGCTTTCCTCCGCCTCGAATACACCTTCCTGTGCGCCGAGTTCCGCCATCGCCAGAAAATCGGTGCGCGTCAATATCGGCTGGGTCGTGTCGCGTTTCAGCCGCCGGGTGATGAATTGGCTGAGCCAGACGAAAGGAGCCAGTACGACAGTCAGCAGCCGCAGCGAGTGCACGGTGAACGTGACGAAACGCTGCCAGTACAGTGCACCGATCGTCTTGGGCACGATTTCCGAGAAGACCAGTATCGCGATGGTCATGCTGGCCGGAACCGCAAGCCTCGTAATCCACGGGCTCGCATGTGCCCAGATGGTCGCCGCCTGATCGCCGACGCCAATGGCCCCGACGGTGTGCGCGATGGTATTCAGCGTCAGTATCGCGGCCAGGGGACGGTCTACGTTGGCTTTGAAATCCTCGAGATACCGGCCGACGCGGGTGCCTTGCCGGTACTTCAGGCGCGCATGACTCGGCGTGATGCTGAGCAGCACGGCCTCCCACAACGAGCACAGGAAAGAGAAGACGAGGGCGAGAAAAAAGAAGGTGAGGAGCAGGCCGTACATCAGCGGAGCATACGGCCAGGGCGCCGACAAATCGAATTCGCACCCTTATGGTCTTGAGGGGCCATGGCTGTGATTGTAGCAAGCGGCGAAAATTCGGCTCAGCGCAGTATCCGTCTGCCCGGGTGGACGCCTTCCTGGAATTTGCCGTCCCGGACCACGAAGGTTCCGCCTACCAGCACGTGGGCGATACCCGAGGAAGGCTGGAACGGATCCTGAAAGGTGGCATTGTCGATGACGGTGTCGGGGTCGAATATCGTGATGTCTGCGTCGGCACCCGCCTGGATGCGTCCCTTGCGCCGGAAGGCGGGGCTGTAGTCCTGCAGGATGGAGGCGGGCAGTATCGTCATCTTGGCGAGTGCCGTCATCAGGCTGAGGCTGCCTTGCTCCCTTGCGTAGCGGCCGAGTACCCGGGCGTTGGTGCCTATTCCCCAGGGCGGGACCTTTGCATCCAGGTTGAATATCGGCATCCCGTCGCTGGCGACAGCCACGTCTGGGGCGTTGGTGGCGATGGAGGTCCAAGCCTCCCGGTTGTAGTGGTGTATGACGCCCATGCCGGGATACAGTTCCCGGTATTCGTGCCAGGTGGCCTCCGTGAAACGTTCTCCCGTGGCCGCCACTTCCACATCCTCGTAGTCGATGGCGAAGACACTGCGCCAGTCGCGGCTGAAAACCGCGGCGGTATTGGAGGTGGAACCGGCGTTGTAGGGGAACGACTCGGTCGTGATGCGCACGCCCCGGTCCCGGGCGGCGCGAATGGCCCGCAGGAATTCCTCCACGCCTCCCATGGCGCTGGCCTGCAGGTGACAGACATGGACGGCGGCCCCGGTTTGCTCGGCAAGCCCTATCACCTCATAGATGCCGGTCGGATCGCCGGCAATGCCGCGGCGGATGTGGACTATGATCGGCGCTCCTCGTTCGGCCGCGACTTCGAACACGGACAGCAACTCCGCACCGTGAACGGCTTCGCTCATGTAGTCGAGCAGCATGCCGATGCCCAGGCCGCCCTGGTCCAGCCCGTCACGCAGGTGCGCCTTGAGCGCCGGCAATTCCTCGGGGGTCATGGGCTCGCGAAATGCGGGGCGGTTCATGCCGACGGCCCCGCGGCCGCTGTCACCGACCAGGGCATCCATCCCGGAGATGGCCGCGTCTCCGTCTTTCATTGCCGATCGGACCCAGGCGTGGCCGAGCGATGCGCCGAAGTTGATGACCGCTCTACCGTCGATGGCGAATGCTCCCCTGGAGCCGAAGTCGGCGACTGGATAGGCACCGGATTCGAGTTCCAGTTCCGTGGTGACGCCGTCCTGCGCCTGAAACCGCTGGCCGAGCGGGGTCCAGGCGTGGCTGTGCAGGTTTATGAAGCCGGGGGCTACGACCAGGCCGGAGACATCCACCACCTCGGCGCCGTCGAGCGAGATCTCGGAAACTCCCACGATGCGCCGGCCGCTGATGGCAACGTCGCGCACCGCATCGAGCCGGCTCTCCGGATCAATGACACGGCCGCCCTTGAGTACCAGCTCGTGCTCTGCGGCGGAGGTACCCGTTGCCAGCAACAACAGTCCAAGGAAAAACGTGGATACTTTCATTTGCATTGGCTTTACCTGAAAAACGACCGGCTTCGCACCACGATTCCGCACTGCGTCCGTGTTCAGAACTATCGGGGGCTATACCCCGGGCCAGTCGGGAGGGCGCTCAACGGGCGCGAACCTGGCGCATTTGACCACCCTATAGCCCAGACGCCAAGTGCATCGCCGAACCCACCGAACAGCTGGATTCAATATTAGCGATTCTGCATTGAGGTTGACATTTCTTCTCTTGCTGGACCTGTTTCCCATCCGCCGGATAAAATGGCGTTCTTGTCGAGTTGTCTGGTTGCGCCGTTTGCGTCTGCTTTTTGCCTGCGCGCGTGGAGAGTTGTATCGGTCGCCGGACATAAAAACCACATGCGAGTAAGGGGATTGAACATGAGATCGACCATTCGTGCCGTAGTGCTTGGCACTTGCACAGTTGCCGCTTCGCTGGCGATCGGCCCGGCCGCGTTGGCCGAGGAAACCGCAGATGGGTCCGATCGGCCCATAGAAGAAATCATCGTGACGTCGCAACGGCGGGCGGAAAACATGCAGAGCGTTCCTGTCGCGGTCACCGCTTTCAGCGGTGACGCCCTGGACGATCTGGGCATTGTCGATATCAAGGGGATCACCGAGCGCACCCCCGGCTTCACCATGGGCGTGTTCAATCCCGGGCAGCCGCAATACTACATCCGCGGCATCGGCTCCAACGAGGACGGGGCCGGCGGCGACCAGTCGGTGATCATCTTTGTCGATGAGGTCTACATCGGCCGCTCCGCGGGATCTGATCTGGATCTGTTCGATCTCGAGCGGGTCGAGGTGCTGCGCGGCCCGCAGGGAACCCTGTTCGGGAAAAACGTGATCGGCGGCGCCGTGAGCCTGGTCACCAAAAAGCCAACCGACGAAACCGAGGTGAAGTTCGAGGGCACGGTCGGCAACCTGGGTGCGCTGACATTCCGTGGTCTCGCCAGCGGCCAGATCGCAACCAATACCTATGCCAAATTTTCGTTTTCCAGCCGGCGACGCGATGGCTATCTGAAATCGCAAATCGGCCGGTTTCCGCAGTTTTTTCCCGACGTCAGTTCGAATCTCCTGGGGAAGTTCGACCAGCTCGACGTCAACACCGACAGCTTCCGTGGCGCATTGCGCTTCGTGCCCACGGACCGGATGGAGATCAACCTGACCGCCAACTTCTCTACCATGGATCGTGCGGGCCCCAGTTACCGCTCCATCGGGCCCGGCGGCATTCCCTTCCTTGCAGACGCGGCGCTCCTGCCCGGTTATGAAGACAGGCACCATGAGAATCTGCTCGAGGACCCGGGCCTTTCGACGAACGACATTTACGGAATAACCGCCCGTCTGGACTATGACATTGGCGATACCATGACATTCACGTCGCTCTCCTCGTACCGGGACGTCGAAGCGGAGCAGCAGTGGTTTCTCGGCACGGAAAACCTCACGGCGCTCAGGCTTTCGACCAATGCCGTGGGCCTCTATCT
>JAPOON010000086.1 GCA_026713405.1 Gammaproteobacteria bacterium | reverse complement strand
GGAAGTCCGTCGGGAAACGCAGGGTGGCCTCGGTTCGGCAGGGGCCGTAGGCGATGTCGTCGCGCTCGAGTTCGACGCACCGGCCGTCGTGGATCAGTTGCGCCCGGCCCTGGAGCAGCAGTACCAGCCACATGGCCGCGGGCTGTTCCATGTATTTCCCGGAGATTTCGTGCGGACTCGCATCGACGACGGCGAATTCGATTCCAAGGGGTGATTCACGGCAGGAAACCGACCCGCGAAAGCCCAGGTCCGGTGGCAGTTCGCCCACGGGCAGGCACAGCCGGTTCATGGCATCCCGCCAGGCACGGTGGCGGCCCGTCTCGGGGAAGGACTCGGTGTTCAGGCGCCAAAGTTTCAACGGAGACTCTCTCCTGCTCCTGTCAGCCTCTGATGGAACGATTCCCCAGGTGGTCCTTTTGTTTCTATTGCACTGTTGCCGGGTACCGCGCAGCGATTTCGCATACGGCGCGGCTCCTATTTCAGTCTACCTTGCGCTTCCCGCCCCAGATCTCGCGAACCTTCTCGTAGACGCCCTGATCGTGGGAGAACTCCACCGTATTGCCTTCCGGGTCGCGCAGAAAGCAGATGTAGCCGATGCGCTTGGGCATCTGTGTCGGGCCGAACGCCAGGCAGCCGGCGTCCCTGGCCTTTGCGGCGATCTCGTCGATCATGTGTTTCTCGGGTACCTCGATGCCGATGTGGGCGAAGGGCCCCAGAGCCGGATGCTCGGCCGGAGCGAACGGGTCGTGTCCTTCGTAAAACTGGCCGAGCACCAGAATGAAGGGGTGATCCGGGTCGGATTCATCGCCAAGCCAGGCGTTGAGCCCGTCTTTGTCCTCTACCCGGTCCAGCACACGCAGATGCGTGAATTCCTCGTACCAGGCGATGGCGCGGTCGATGTCCGCGACATGCAGGGCGAGGTGCGTCCAGGTGGGGCGTTTCGGCCGCAGGTCGTGATGTGGCTGTTCGGAATTCATCGTCATGTCTTCATTCGAACCGGTATTTCACCGAGGCGATGACCTCGCGCGGCGGTATCAGTTCGTGGCTGGTGGTCCACAGCCCGTAGGGGTTTGTGAACACGTTGTTGATGCCGTCCTTGTCGAGGAGGTTGGTCACGCTCAACGCCAGGCTCAGGGGGGCGTCCGCGAATTCGTATTCGAAATGGAGGTTGACGACGTTGTAGCTCGGCACCGTGTCCACCTCGGGATGGTTGAACACCCGTGCCTGGAACTTGCCGCGGTGCACCCATTCCAACCGTGAGGAAAGCGACGATCCGTTGCCGAGCGACTGCGTGTTGGACAGGGCGAGCCGTGCCATCAACTCAACCAGTTTCGGCGGCTTGTTGCCCCGGAGGTTGTTGGCGTTGGCCATCATGATCCGGGTCTCCACCGACCCTGGGGTGAACAGGCCCAGCACGAAGGGAACCAGGGCGTTCCGGAAGTCTTGTACGTCCAGTGCCAATACGTCGGATTTCACCTTGCCGTCCTGCCAGGCCAGCATGCCGTCGAGTTGCCAGTTGTCCGCGAGCAGCCAGCTGAATTCGCCTTCGACCCCGTACTCCTCGAGCTTGGGAATCGTCCAGGTGCCGCCGGCGAACGGCGCCGGGTCCTCGTAGGTGAACTGCAGGTGCTCGTGATCGTAGTAGAAGGCGGTGACGTTGAGGCGCAGGCGGTCATCGGCCAGGGTATTGCGCGTGCCGATCTCGTAGGCCGTCACTTCCTCGGGTTCGAACTGCATGGGGAGGAAGATGCCGCCGCTGTTGGAGCCGCCGTTCTTCCAGCCGGTGGACACCAGGCCGTAGACGAGGGTGTCTGCGGTCAGGTCGATGTCTACCCCGGCTTTCCAGGTGAGCTTCGAGTCCTTGGTGGTGCGGTCCGGGCGGGTGCCAAAGAAGGCGCCGCCGACATCGAGCTGGTCTTCGTCCTGGTAGCGCAGCCCGGCGGTGATGGCGAACCCCTCGTTCAGTCTGAAGGTGCCCTGGCCGTACGCCGCGTAGTCCTTGCGGGTGACGGTGGGGGATTCCGTGAAATTCAAGTCGGACTGGAAGGGGGGCAGGGCTTCGATGGTGAGCTGC
>JAPOON010000085.1 GCA_026713405.1 Gammaproteobacteria bacterium | reverse complement strand
ATGAACTACTGCGGCAGTCAATAGCAGCGAAATCACTGGGCGTACTCCCGCCGCGTGCTCAACGTGCTGCAAGCACGCGTCCGTGCACCCAGCGCTTTCACTACTCTTGCCAGCCTCGCTACGTCCATTCACGAATAGGTCGGGCTAGCGGTCTTGCTCGTATCCCTGATTGCGGACATCATGTCGCGCTTCATGGATGTCTACCGGAATCTGGAACAGGCGGGCGGAACCCGCTGCGTGCTCTGCATCGGCAATTTCGATGGCGTGCACCGGGGTCACCGCAAGCTGCTGGACGTGGCGCGGTCGGTCGCGGAGGCCGGCGGCACCCCCCTGGGCGTCATGACCTTCGAACCGCATCCAAGGCGCCTGTTTCGCCCGGACGATCCGCCCTTCTGCATTACCCCGCCGCAGGTTGAACGGCGCCTCCTGGAAACCCTGGGAGTCGATGTCCTCTTTTCGCTGCGATTCGACTGGGATTTCGCCAGCCAGTCGGCGGAAGGCTTTATCGCCAACGTACTGGACGGCGGTATCCAACCGTCTCATGTAGTGGTGGGCTACGACTTCCGGTTCGGCCAGTTGCGCACGGGCACGGCGGATACGCTGCGCGAGGCGGGCTACCCCGTAACCGTCGTGGAGGAACTTGCCGACCGGGAACACCGGGCCTTTTCGTCCAGCCGGGTTCGGGTTGCGCTCCGGCATGGGGACCTGGCAACCGCCAACAGGCTCCTGGGTTGGGATTGGGAAGTGGAGGGCGAGGTCGTGACCGGCAACCGGCGCGGCCATACCCTGGGTTTTCCCACCGCCAACGTGGAACTCGGCGAAACGCTGCATCCCGCCTACGGGGTCTATGCGGCCTGGGCACGGGTTGAGGGGGAGGAAGCGTGGCGTCCGGCAGCTACGAATATCGGCATCCGGCCCATGTTCGAATTGGCCGTGGGGCAGGTGGAAGCGCACATTCTCGATTTCGACAGGGACATTTACGGCGAGTCGCTTCGGGTGCGGCCGGTCAGGAAGATACGCGGCGAAGCGCGTTATGCGAGCGTCGAAGAACTCATCCGGCAGATGCGCATCGATTGCAGGATCACCAGGGAATTGCTGGGGGTGGACTGAGTAGCCGGCTCTAGCCCGCTATTCACCGGGCGAGCATCACCGCGCCAGGTATATGGGCGGAAGTCACGCTTCAGCCTGTGTTGGCCGCGCTTTCGAACAGGACGCTGGTCATGCTCAGTGCCTTGTGCACCAGGTAGTCCGTCTCCAGACGAAGGCGGTCGGATTCCTTCCGGGCGCCCAACACGTACAGAAGCGGACAGAAGTGATCGGTGCCGGGAACGGCCAGCGCGGCCTCGGGCCCGAAGCGCCGGTAGTCCCAGACCGCCGCGGGGTCGTTTCGAGCGATGCCGTCCTTGATGTAATCGTTGAAGCGCTGTGCCCAGCCGTACGGAGCCGCATCGGCAGGGCCGCTCATTGCGGGCAGGTTGTGCACGATGTTGCCGCTGCCGATGATCAGTACACCCTCGCCGCGTAGCGGGCGTAGCCGCCTGCCGAGTTCGTAGTGCCACTCGAGGGGCCTGGCGAGATCCATGCCAAGCTGCGCCACGGGAATGTCCGCGTCGGGCCAGGCCTTCATCAATACGCTCCAGGTCCCGTGATCCAGGCCCCAGGACCGGTCCTCCAGCACAGGGAGGGGGGCAAGCAGTTCCTGCACGCGCCGGGCCAGGGCGGGAGCGCCTGGTGCCGGGTACTGAAGGTCGAACAGGGCCGCGGGCAGTGAGCGCCCGAAATCGTGGATGGTTTCCGGGCGCTCCATGGCGGTTACTGCGCAGCCTTGCGTACACCAGTGGGCCGAGATGGCAAGGATTGCTTCCGGCTTGCGGATGCTTCGGGCGATGCGGTGCCACGCCCGGGTGGCGGCGTTGTCTTCGATGGCGTTGACGGGACTACCGTGGCCTATGAAGGCCACCGGCATTTCGGCCTGGGTCATGGTTCGACCCCGTCGGCGCGCAGGCGTTGCCAGCACGAACGGTACCTGGGCACCAGCCAGTTGTTCAGGTCGATCTGTGCGCCTTCCTGCCAGGAATACCGGCCCCGGGAAGCGAATCGCGAGCGCAGGCCCACCTGCACCAGTGCATCGACGTGCTGGTCCTGGGCCATGATGATGCCGGCCGCTGCCCGGATCATCTCCAGGCGGTGGACGAAGCCGGGGTCCTCGGCAGCGCCCGGGGCGACCAGTTCGCCGACGTCCATTTCATTGGATTCGGGCCCGGTTGCGCGCACCACCAGGTAGATGGCCATATCGCTGGTGAGAACCAGCGACAGGCTCGGAGGAATGTTGGCGAAGATCACTTGGTTTCGGTCTTCACTGGTCAGCTTCGGGAAGATCGGCAGCACGGCTTTCTGCGTGGCGTTGAAACTGGCGTCCGGATGCAGGGTGCCGTTGTAGCGCAGGTACCCGGCAGTGTCTTCCGGCAATTGCGGAAACGATGCCAGGGAACTGGGAATGAAGTCGTGCAGTGGCCCGCTGTGCAGGCGATTGGCGTGGTAGCCGTCGTTGTTGTTCTCGAACATCACCTTCCAGTTCCAGGGAAACACGCTGGTCTGCGGGTCGCCGGCCAGTTCGGCATTGATGAGATCGTAACGGTCGATCGCTGATTCAACGCACTTCAGCCGGGGCGCCAGGGGCGGTGCGTCAGCGTCGAAGTTCACGAAAATGAAACCCAGCCAGGTTTCCACCTTGAGCGTTGGCAGCCGGATTTCGGACTTGTCGAAATTTTCGGTTCGGTCCATTGCCGGACAGTTCGACAATGCCCCGTCCAGGCGGTAACTCCACTTGTGGTACGGACAGACGAAGCGGCGGGTGTTGCCGCAGCCTTCCGCGACCAGCATGGCACGGTGCTGGCACACGGCGGACATGGCGCGCAGTTCGCCGTCAAGGTCGCGGACGACGATCAGCGGCTCGCCGATGATGGCGGTGGTGAAAAAGTCGCCGGGGCTGCTCACCTGTGACTCGCGGCCTGCGCAGAGCCATTCGTGGTTGAAGACCGCCTCTTTTTCGAATTCGTAGAACTGCGGGTCCGTATAGCAGACCGGCGGCAGGGTCTCCGCCCGCTCTATCGGCAGGACAGAACTGGCGAAGGAATCGAAGAGTGCATCGGTCAGGATTGATGCAGGCATGGCTCCAGGGGCCTCAATGTCCAGGCTCGATCATAGGCGCATGACGCGGCGATATTCTTATCCGCAAGCGCACCGGAACTTGGCCGCCGAAGGGGCGGGCGTCAAGAAAAAGGGCGGTTCCGTGCAAGAACGCGACGAACGGAGCCTCTAATGTCCGACCCGTTCAGGTTCGAACGCAAATTTCGATGGCGGTATTTTCCGACAACGGCGCCCTGCGAGACCACTGGTACGCGGTGGCCTCGGAGCCTGAACTCGACCAGGGGCCCCTGGGCAGGACGCTGCTCAACGAACCGGTGGTCATCTATCGGGATGCGGCCGGCCGCGTGATAGCCGCGCCCGACCGTTGCCCCCATCGGGAGGCGCCGCTATCCGCGGGCCGCGTTGCCAATGGCGTACTGCGCTGCACCTATCATGGCTGGAACTTCGGAGCGGGCGGCCGCTGTGTGCGGATTCCCTCCGCCGATCCGGGATTTGCCATTCCGGATGCAGCCCACCTGTCCTGCATCGACACGCGCGTTCGCTACGGCCTGGTCTGGATCTGCCTCGGTGACGGCGATGCCTGCGACCTGCCCCCGATCGCGCAGGAAGACGATGGGTCCTTTCGGCGCATCAACAATCCGGTCGAGGTCTGGCGCACCTCGGCCACCCGCATGACCGACAACTTTCTGGACATTTCGCACTTTCCCTGGGTACACCGGGGAACGTTCGGAAGCGATCAGCAAACCCGCGTCGCGGACATCTCCCTGGAGGAACTCGACGGCGGATACCATGGCTACGCATACGACATCGTGGCGGACAATCCCGATGCGGCGAACCTGGCGTCCGGACAGGGGGAGGGTGCGGTCAGCCGTGCCATGACCACCGGCTATCACCTGCCGTTTACCGTGCGCAGCACCATCGCCTACACCTCGGGCCTGAACCACATCATCCTGCTGCTGACCACGCCGATCGACGACCTGACTTCGTATTTCACCTTCGTCGTCTGGCGCAACGACGATTTCACCGTCTCCGCCGAGAAGGTGATCGCCTTCGACCGGATGATCGGCGCGGAGGACAAGGCGATGCTCGAGAAGGTGCCCGGTGTCCTGCCGCTGACGCCTCGCGGGGTGGTCAGTACCCGATCGGACAAGGCTTCGTCTGCCTGGCGGCGCCGCTTTGCCCAGCTTCTGGCCAGCGCCGACACTGCCGACCGCTGAGTCCGTACAGGCACGGGAACCGATCCGCAGTGCTATTCTGCGAGCGGCCGTAGCCAGGCGCGAATTGCGGTTGAGTGCCGCGCGCCCGGCCGAGTCGGACCAACTGGAAAGCAGGAGAGACGCCGGGATGAGCAACCAGGATCTAGAGATCCGTATCGAGAACAAGGTCGCGATCGTCACGTTGAATCGCCCGGACAAGATGAATGCGGTGACGGCGGCGATGCTGGAACGATGTGCCCTTGCGTTGAGCGACTTCGCAGACGATTCGGGCGTCGGCGCCGTCATCCTCACCGGTGCGGGCCGCGCATTCTGTGCCGGCGGCGACGTGGCGGTCATGGAGGCCGGCGAGGAATTCGGGCCGCCGGGCACCCCGTTCGAGGCCCAGATCGATGCACTCAAGCGTTGGCACCGGGTTCCGCTGCTGCTGAATGCCATTCCCAAGCCCACGATCGCCGTGGTCAACGGCGTCGCTGTCGGCGGTGGGCTGGGCCTGGCGCTGTCCTGCGATCTCCGTATCGCGTCGGACAGGGCCCGCTTCGGCACCGCCTACGCGCGCGTCGGTTACGACGGCGATTTCGGCACGACCTGGCAGATGACACGCCTGCTCGGCGAGGCCAAGGCCAAGGAGCTATTTTTCCTGCCGGATATCATTTCAGCGGAAGAAGCCCTGCGCATCGGCATGGTGAATCGCGTCCACCCCCACGACAGCCTGATGGCCGAGTCCGTGGCAATCGCCGAGAGAATCGCCGCCGGTCCGCTGGTCAGCTACCGCTACATGAAGGCCAACGTGGCCCATGCCTCTACCGCGGATTTTGCCACCAGCCTGAATCGCGAGGCGGAGACACATATTCGCTGCAGCCAGACCGAAGATCATATCGAAGGCGTAATGGCCTTCATGGAGAAGCGTAACCCCTTGTTTAAAGGTAGATAACTCCGAAGTCTCGAGGCGAGCCGCTTCGTCGTGTGTACTGATTTGTGTACCAGCACCTATCACCAGAATATCAACCGAAGTAGCGTTGTCTCGCCAACTCGCCAACTCGCCAGCAAGGGGTTACAAATTCTGCGCAAAAAAGGATGTAGAACAATGACCAAGCTGCGAGACGTTATCCCCAAAGGTGAGCGGGAGCGATGGGAGGCGATGTCCGAAGAAGAACGGGAGGATGAGAGGCGCTGCAATCGTCGCAAAAACCTGCCAGTCGACCATGTTGATGACCTGCTCGGAAAATAGAAGGCCGTATCCTGTCAATGGTTAAGCAGATTTTCCAGCCGAACGGTACTCCCTGCCAGCGTCCGCCCAGACGGTAGAATCCCCCCATAGAAATCACCGTCAACCACCAGCCGACCGCAACCAGCATCCCGAACGTATCGGCGGCCAGCCGAATCCTCCGCGGCCGGCCAATCCCTGACCTCCGCTCTAGCCCGGCCCCT
>JAPOON010000084.1 GCA_026713405.1 Gammaproteobacteria bacterium | reverse complement strand
GCCGCGGCCGCGGCGGTGGCGTACAGGTCGAAATGATGCACGGGCGGGGTGAACACCAGCCCGCCCGGAAAGGCGCGCGGCCACTTGACGAAGAAGGGAACGCGTATGCCGCCCTCGAACAGGGACATCTTCCAAACCCGTAGCGGGTGGTTGACGTCTGGCAGCCCGATGTAGCCCGCGCCGCCGTTGTCGGAGGTGAACATGACCAGGGTGTTCTCCTCCAGGCCGTTGGCCCGGAGGGTTTCCAGCACCCGCCCGACGCCGCGGTCGCGTGCCCGCACCATGGCCCCGTAGACCCGTTCCCGGTGCATTTCGATCTCAGGCAGCGCGTCGTAGTCTTCCCGGGCTGCCTGCAGGGGTGTGTGCGGCGCCCAGTGGGCGAGGTAGAGGAAGAACGGCCGGTTGCGGTTCGCCTTGATGACCTTGACGGCTTCGTCGGTGTAATTGTCGGTCAGGTAGCGGGGCGGCTCGAATAGCGGGCCGCCATTGAACGAGGCCGCGAAGCGCAGCGCACGCCACAGGAACCGGTCGATCGGGTCGAAATCCTGGCGCGCCTGGACGATGTCCGGGTCATCCAGGCTTCCGTAGAGGCCGCTTGCCATCAACAGGCTTTCGTTGAACCCCTGGTTCATGGGGCTCATTCCGCCGGTAAGCCCGAGATGCCACTTGCCGATGTGCGCGGTGTGATAGCCGCGGTCCCGCAAAAGTTCGGCCAGGGTGATTTCGTCCGGCGGCATGCCCATGTCCTGGTAAGGAATGCTGTCGGCCTCATCGTTGAAGTACATGGGCGGCATGGCGCGGTCGCTCGCGTTCCGCATCATGCGCATCATGGGCATCATCGACGGTGGGGTTGGGGTGAATTCGAAGCCGAAGCGGGTGCTGTAGCGCCCGGACATCAGGGCCGCCCGAGACGGCGCGCAGGTGGCGTTGGCGGCGTAGCCCTGGATGAAGTTCACGCCGTCGCGGGCGATGGAGTCGATATGCGGGGTACGAACCGCACCGCCGCCGATGCCGCCGCCGTTGAAGCTGAGGTCGTTCCACCCCAGGTCGTCCGCCAGGAGGAGCACGATGTTGGGCGGACGGTCCGGGGCGTCCAGCGGGACGGACGGGCCGGCCTCCCAGGCGATTTCCCGGGTGGGCTCGACGGGCAGGGCGCGCCCGGTACGGTACTCGATGCCGGCAAGCAGCAGCTCGATGCGAAACACCCACGCCAGAATGGCCAGCGCGGCAAGTACGCAGACCACGATGGCCCAGAACCTCAGGCTCCTGGTGCTCATGTCTCTCCCTGCTCTCGGCGAGGCTGGTGCTGGCTCAGGCCACCTCTTCCAGTTCGATCAGCGTGCCACAGAAGTCCTTGGGATGCAGGAACACCACCGGCAGGCCGTGCGCGCCGGTCCGGGGTTTGCCGTCGCCGAGTACCCGGGCGCCCTGGTTTTTCAGTTGCGCGATCGCAGCGTGGATGTCCTCTACCTCGTAGCAGACGTGGTGCATGCCGCCGCTGGGGTTGTTGGCCAGGAAATTGGCGATCGGCGAGTTCTCGCCCAGGGGATGCAGCAACTCGATCTTGCTGTTCGCCAATTCGACGAAAACCGTCGTTACGCCGTGGTCCGGCACGGGCACCGGTTCGGATACGGTCGCACCCAGGCTTTCTTCATAAAGCCCGGCCGCGGCGGCGAGGTCGGGAACGACAATGGCTACATGGTTCAATCTTCCGATCATCGCGGGCTTCCTTGGGGTTCCATGAATTCTGATTCGGGGGCGTTCGGCGTTGCCCGGCTTACCGGTTCCGGCCCGGGATCAGCTTCAGGATATCGCTGGCCGCCCCGGGAATGTTCGTGCCGGGGCCGTAGATGGCCGCTACCCCGGCATCCTTGAGGAAAGCATAGTCCTGGCGCGGAATCACGCCGCCGCAGACCACGATCACGTCGTCCTTGCCGAGTGCCTCGAGTTCCTCGATCAGTTGCGGCACCAGGGTCTTGTGGCCGCCGGCCAGGGTTGAGACGCCGACCACGTGGGCATCGCAGTCGCGCACGTCGATGGCCGCCTCGGCGGGGGTCTGGAAGAGTTCGCCGGCGCGCACTTCGAAGCCGAGGTCCGCGAAGGCGTTGGCGATGACCTTGGCGCCCCGGTCGTGGCCGTCCTGGCCCATCTTGACCACCAGGATGCCGGGCGGGCGGCCCTCGAATTCGGTGAACACCTTTATCTCGTCCGCTACCCGGTGGTAGTCCTCGCCGTTCCTGTGGGCCTCGGCGTAGACGCCCCGGGTCACTTTCGCGATCGCATGGTGGCGGCCCCAGACTTTTTCGAGCGCGCCGGAGACCTCGCCCACCGTGGCCCGGCGCCGGGTCGCCTCGATGCTCAGTTGCAGCAGGTTGCCCGCGCCGTTCGTGGCGGCTTCCGTCAGCTTGTCGAGGGCGCCGCGGGTGCTCGCCTCATCGCGCTTTTCGCGTATCTCGTTCAAGAGCCGGACCTGGCCGTCCCGCACCCG
>JAPOON010000083.1 GCA_026713405.1 Gammaproteobacteria bacterium | reverse complement strand
GCTGTTGCCCATGGCGATCGACACCCATGCTGCGCGAGGGCTGTTCCTGACCCTGGCTGCGCTGTCGCTGATCGCAGCGCCCGTTTTCGCCCGCTACTCCGGTGCGACCGAAACCCGGGCACCTGCAGGAGAAAGCACTCAGGCGAAGGAATTCACGGTGCCTCATTACGTCGGCGTGATGCTGATGGTGCCGGTCGTCCTGGTGGCAACCCTCGAGTTCTCCCTTTGGTCTCAGATCGAGCGCCTGGGTGTTCGGCTGGGTCTTTCCGGCCAGTCCATCGGGCTGATACTCAGCGCCGGCACCGCATTCGGGCTGCTCGGCGGGGTGACGGCGGCGGTACTCGGCACGCGCTACGGCCGGCTGATTCCATTGCTCACCGGATTCACCCTGCAGATGATCGCAAGCGTCGTCTGCATCCTTGCGCCGTCGCCGACCGCTTACGTGATCGCCTACTTCGTCTGGGGCGCGGCCCTTTTCTTTATCGTCCCCTTCCTGTTCGGCGCCGCATCGAACCTGGATTCACAAGGGCGCTGGGCAGCCGCTGCAAGCGGCATGCTGCTCGTCGGGCAGATGTCCGGCCCCGCACTGTCCGGATGGATCGTTCACCGGGAGGGCTTTGAGGGCCTGCTGTGGATGCTGCTGGCAATTTCCGTGGTGGCGGTGGCGATGCTGATCACCGCCTTGCGGCTCGCCGCCGGCCATTCGAACGATTAGCCGAGTTGGCGTTGGCGCTCATCGCCGGCGCCGTCTCGACGGTTGTGGGCAGGCCCCGCTCAGGTCCAGTGAACGATGATGTTGCGGGCGACGTTGCGGCCGCTGGCGCAGGCGCCGCCCGTGTGTGGCGCGCCGAGGTATTCGCCGCACAGGTAGAGGCCGCGGCGCCGGCTTTCCTGTTCGCCGATGACCGCCGCCATTTTTTTGACATAGCCCACCGGCATGTCGACCAGGTCGTCGCCGCCGAGCACCACGATGTCGTCGATCATGTGCGGTTCCACGGGGTGGAAGGGCTTCAGCAACCGGAGCCCGTAGCTCTGCAACGGCAGCCCGCTCTCCAACCAGCGTGCGTGCTCCCGGCGTGCGAGATCGACTTCCACCGACGGCCGCTTGTCCCTGTCGGCCCAGTCCTGGGGGTTGGCGCCCCAATAGTAGATGCGGCGCTTGTGTTCGTCCGGGTGCCTGCCGATATAGCGCCCGTAGACGAACTCGCCGGGGGCGTACTCTTCCTTCAGCAGGTAGCAGACGCTGGCGGCCTTGGTGAAGAAAGTGGCTTCCAGCAATTCCCGCTGCTTGCGGCTCTGCTCCTCGAGCAGGTGCGGGACATATTTTCCCTCCACCGCACAGACCACGATATCCGCGGCGACCGACTGCCTGTCGCCCTCGGCCGTGAGGTAGTGCACCCGGTGTTGCCCGCGGGCGTCCGCGCCGCCGATGCGCATGACGGTCGTGTCGTAGCGGATGTCGACCAGTTCCGCCAGGCGCCGGGTCAGGACGCCGATACCGTCGTGGGGAATGTTGAACTCCGCGTCCTGCTGGGCGAGCCAGGACAGGTTGGCAACACAGGTAGACATTTCCGGCAGGCTGCCCCAGGCATCGCACACCGGGTCGATCCAGTAATCGATGATCTCCTGTCCGGCCTCCTTTCCCAGTACGCGCTTGAAGTAGCCCTCCAGCGACTCCACATCGTAGTCGACGCCGGTGACGATGTAGCAGGGGTCGACCTCGGAGCGATAGCGGGCCAGGTCCGGCACCAGTTGTGGCAGCTTCTGCTTTGTTTCCTCGCTCAGGCCCGGCACGTTCATCACTTCCGTGAAGTGAAACCTGAGCGCATGGTTGTAGAGGCCGTGTCCGTTGTCGATCAGAGATTCGTCGTAGGGTATGTCGCCGTGCAGGTTCACGCCCACCTCATCGCCCAGGGCGAACATCTCCCGGTAGGCGGTAAGAACGCCGCCCGCATGCTGGTTGAGATAACGCGGGCCGACCCAGGTGTTGACCATGCGGCCGCCGGGAATGCTCTCCTTTTCCATGATCGAGACGTGGAAGCCCGCCTGTAGCAGGTCGTAGGCAGCGCTCAGTCCGGCGATGCCGGAGCCGACAACCAGGGCCGTCGGCCTCGTGTTCGCCCGGACCCGGGCGCCGGACAGGAGAGCGACGCCGGTCAGCCCGCCCGCCGCCTTGAGAACCTCCCTGCGTCTCATGCCGGCTAAGATTCCGGCCAGTCGTAGGTAACGGAGATCTTGCGGATCGGGCTGAGCTGGCGCCAGGTGCCGGTGAAGCCCTCCGGCATGACGATCATGTCGCCGGGCCCGTAGACCTTGCTGTTGCCTTCGGTGTCGGTGATCTCGACTTGCCCCTCCAGAAAAACCATGAATTCATCGCCGCCCCAGTCGATCAACTGTGCCGTATGGGTCTCGTACTGGGAGTAATCGACCATCACCTTGTTGTCATCGGAGGCGAACAGGCCCAGCCAACCCATCGTGGGTCTTGCCTGGGAGATCACCCTCAAATAGGCGTCGTCTTCCACGGTGAGTACCTGCATGTCCGCCGGCGCGTCCGCAGACACGTCGACGATCCCCTGACGGGTCCCTTCCCCTGCAATCACCGCCGGCGCCCAGATTCCCACCAGCAATCCCAGTGCAATCCATCTGTTCATGGTTTTTCTCCAAATTCGACTTCCCACCAGCGCATCAGCGTCCGGCAGGGTTCCGCTTCAAGCGATGCACAGCGCTGCCCTCCGAAGTGGGCCGGACGCTCGGCCATCAGACTTCGCAGGTTGGCGAGCCTGAACACCAGCACGTTGTTCTCCGACGACTGTCCCATGGCCAGGTACGTCAGCAGCTCCCGATATTCGATGGCCGGCCGGACATACCCTTGCCCGGGGCTATGGCACATCACGCAGCCGTTCTCGGCCAGTCTCGGCACAACTTCCGCGTTGAAAAACGCTTCGCCATGCTCTTCGGCGCCTACCGGCACGACAGCAAGCAACCCACACACCAGGGCCGTCATCTTGAGACGCTTCATGCCCCGGCATTCCCGAACCCGGCCACTCGGCGCGAGCCATGGGGCAATAACGAAATTGTTTGTTCCGTGCAGGGCGCGCCCCGTCAGAACTCGTAGAGCAGCCGCACGCCCACAGTTCGCGGCCGGTTCTGCAGAAACGAGATGGGGAAGGATCCGTCCCCGAAAAAGGCGGATGTCGCCCCATACCACTTCTCGTCGGTGGCGTTCTCGATGTACACCCACATCATCCAGTCCTGCTGCGAAAACCCGGCGCGCACGTTCACCTCGGTGAAGCTCGATTGCCGGAGGATGTCTTCGTTGTTCAGATCGCTGAACCAGTGGCCGACGTAGATGTACTCCGCACCCAGGAACCAGTCGCCCGGGTCCGTCGGATAGTGCAGCGTGAGCCCCGCGTTGATGGTCTCCTTCGGATGACTGGGCAGGCGATTGCCGTTGCAGTCGCTTACGAAGTCGAACCTCGCGCAGGTGTCAAGGGAGACACCGCCGGCTTCCGTGTCGCTGAGCGCAATGCCCAGGTTGAACTCGACGTACCGGG
>JAPOON010000082.1 GCA_026713405.1 Gammaproteobacteria bacterium | reverse complement strand
GGATCTCGCCGATCAGTTCGTAGCGATGGCGGCCGTCGGCGAAGAAATCTTCGAGGTCGACTATGAGTTCGTCGCGTGTGCTCTGCTCGGCCTCTGGAACGTTGTGGTAGATGCCGTCAGCCGCGAGGTGATGCGCCACGGCCTCGGGGTCGCTGTGGTTCCAGGCATCGAAGTAGCTCTGAACGAACGCTGCGGTGCGCATCTGCAACACCTCCCGACCCTGTGGTATACCCACAAAAGAGAGATGTCAACCGGTATCGTGGCTTATCGCCCGTCGAGGGGCATGCACCCGGCCGCCTGGCGGGGACAACCGGTTTTCCCTGATGCCGCGCTCAATGGTCCGGCGGCGGCGTTGCCCGGGCGCGGGCGGGCGCCCAGAAGGGCTTCTCCCTGGTCGTGCACCGCGCCACGCGGCTATAGTGACGCAGTTCCTTTTCATAGTAGATTTCCGCCCAGAGTTCGTTGCGCAGGTACTTCGGCTCGATCATGGCCAGTGCGATGTTCGCCTTCGCCGCCGGCGACCACATGGCCGAGGTGACGTAGCCGACTTCGTTCGTGCAGCGCCTCGAAGCGTAGATGTAGGACCCTTCCGCGGGCCTGTTGCCCTCGATCTCCAGCCGGGTCAGCCGGTAGTTCGGCCCGCGGGCCTTGTCTTCCAGCAAGGCCGCCCGCCCGCTGAAGTGGGGCTTGCGGAAATCCACCAGCCAGTCCAGTCCCAGTTCGAAGGGCGTCTGATCGTGCTCGAAGTGGACGGTTCTCAGCGCTTCGTTGAACTCCATCGCCGGCATGATGAAGCCCGCCTCGAGCCGGGCCATGTTGGTCGCGGCTTCACCATAGGGCTGTATGCCGTAGGGCTCCCCCGCGGCGTAGAGTTCATCCCACAGTTGCAGCGCGAAGCCCGGCTCGATCCACAGTTCGTATCCGAGATCGCCCGTGAAGCCGGTGCGGGAGACCATCAGGGGTTCGCCATGGAAGTCGAAGTGCCGGATGTCGAAGGGCCTCGCCGCCTCGATTCCCTCGAGCCCGAGGCGCTTCAGCACGGCGCAGGAGGTGGGGCCCTGCACGCTGAGCGCAGCCAGTTCATCGCTCAGGTCCCGGACTTGGAGATCGGCGAACCCGAAGGCGCTTCTGGCCAGCCAGGCGGTGCAGGGGCTGCCGCACGTGAGCATGAACCGGTCCGCAGCCAGCCGGAAGATGGTACCGTCGTCGATCAGCCTGCCCGCGTCGGTGCACCACAACACATAACCGACCCGGTCGGGCCCGATCCTCGTCACATCCCGTGTCACCATGCGGTTCAGCATGGCTTCGGCATCGCCGCCCTCGATCCCGTATTTCTGCATCGGGGAGATGTCGTAGGTGGCGCAGCGGTTGCGAACGCAGAAATACTCGTATTCGATGTCGTAGTAGTACTCCGCGAACCTGTAGCCGTTCCACGACGACCAGGCATCGCGAATGTTCAGCGCGGACTGCCTTGGATGGAAGGGAGACAGTTTCAGCCGCTCGCCGGCGAAGGGGTCTGTTGCATTCATGGCTATTCGTCGTAAAAGTCGTCGGCCGGTACCGTGTTCGGGCGCTTGAGGTCCATCAGGATCTCGCGGGCGGCATTGGCGCCGCAGGTGGCGGATACGCCGCCCCCTGGATGTGTGGACGAGCCGCACATGTAGAGGTTCTTCACTGGCATGCGGTACTGCCCGTAGCCGGGGAACGGCCGGTTGAAGAAAAGCTGGTCGAGGGTCAGTTCGCCCTGGAAGATGTTGCCTTCCGTGAGGCCGATCTCCGTCTCGAGCTCGTGCGGCGTACGCACCTCCATGTGCTCGATCAGGTCCGTGAACCCCGGGCTGTAGCGCTCGATCCGGTTGACGACGGTGCGGCCGAACGCGTCCCGCTTCTCCGGCGTCCAGGGGCCGTCGGCGAGTTCCGGCGGGCAGTACTGTATGAAGTTCGACATCCAGTGCCGGCCCAGCGGCGCGACGGTGGGGTCCCAGGCGGAGGGGATGACCGACTCGATGAACGGAACGTCGGACCAGCGGCCCCGCTTCCAGCAGTCATAGGCTCGCTCCAGGGTCTCCATCGAGCCGATGAACGCCTGGCCGCCGCGATCGATGTAGGGGTTGTCGGGGACCCCGGTGAATTTCGGCAGGGCCGACAGCGCGATGTTGACCTTGCCCGAGGAGCCGCGAATCTTGAAGTTGCGGGCCTTCTCCGCGATGCCGTCGGGCAGGTCGTCACGGTCGACGAGGCGTGTGAAGGTACGTTTCGCGTCGAGGTTGGAGACGACGATTCGGGCGCGGATCTCCTCGCCGTTCTCCAGCACGACCCCGGCGGCGCGGCGGTTCTTCACCAGGACCCGCCGCACCGGGGCTTGTGTGCGGATCTCGCCGCCGTGCTCCCGCACCGCTCCGGCGATGGCCCCGGAGATCGCCCCCATGCCACCACGCGCCAGGCCCCAGGCGCCGATGTTGCCGTCGACGTCGCCCATGACGTGGTGCAGCAGAATGTAGGCGGAGCCGGGCGAGCAGACGCCCAGTGCCGTGCCGATGATGCCGGGCGTGGCCATGGCGGCCTTGATCAGGTCGTTTTCGAAGTAGTCGTCGAGGAACTCCGCGGCGCTCATGGTGAAGAAGCGAATGTACTCGTAGATCTCCCTTTCGCCGAGAGACCAGAACTGCCTGGCCAGGAACAGCAGTTCCCCGATGTCCCGGGGCCGCAGGCGCACGGGGTCGGGCGGCGTGCGCATCAGCGTCTTGCGAATCAGTTGCGAATAGCGGGTGAGGTCCGTCTGCAGGCGGAACATGGCGTCCGCGTCGTGTGGCGAGTGGCGCTTCAGTTCCAGGTAGTTGGCCGCTTCGTCGTGGTAGGCGAACAGTCGCTCGTCTCTCTCGCCGAAACTGACGGTGCCGAGATAGGGCACCAGGATCAGGCCGTGCCGGCTCAGGTTCAAATCCCGGTGGATCGCCTGGCGCATCATGCTGCAGACGTAGGAGCAGTTGGAATAGGTCCAGCCGTCGTGGAGCTGGCGGGACACCGCCGCCCCCCCGATGTAGTCGTTTTTCTCAAGCACCAGCACCCTGAGCCCCGCCTTGGCGAGGTATGCGGCGTTGGTCAGGCCATTGTGTCCGGCGCCGATGATCAGCGCATCGCAGTTGTTCATCGAATCGCTCCGCCGGGAAATCGTGCCGAGATCATCCCAGGATCTCCCGCGCCGCGTTGTGCCCCGGCATGCCGGTGAGATCGCCGCCCGGATGGCAGCCCGCACCGCAAAGGTACAGGCCGGGGATCGGTGTGCGGTACTGCGCGGCTTCGTAGGTGGGCCGCATCATCAGCAACTGGTCCAGGGCGAATTCCGTGTGATGCCAGTGGCCGCCCGTCACGCGATACTCCCGCTCGATATCCGCCGGCGTCAGCAGCTCGCTTGCCACGATCTGTTCGCGGATGCCGGGCGCATAGCGGGCGATGGTGTCGATGGCATTCTCGCGGGCCGCCTCCCCCGCCGTATCCGTCCAGCCGCCCCTGAGCCGGTAGGGCACGTACATGACGTGGGCCGACAGCACGTGCCGGCCGGCGGGTGCGAGGCTCTGGTCATGCAGGCTTGGCACCACGACTTCGAGCACCGGATGCGCCGGGCAGCCGCCGTACTTGGCGTCATCGAAGGCAAACTCGATGGCATCGAGGTCGGGTGCCACGATCATGCGGCCGTCCGGCCTGTCCAGCCCCCGGAATTCAGGGGGGCCGTCCAGCGCGATGTGCAGTTTCGCCACGAGGCCGTCGCAGCGCAGGCGCCTGATGCGGTTGGTGAAGCCGATGTCGAAATGCCGAATGCCGGCAAGTTCGAGAATAGTGCGCTGCGGGTCGGTTGCGGAGACCACCAGATCGGACTCGATGAATTCGCCGTCCGGCATGCGCACCCCCCGGACCGCCAGCCCCCCGGCAGTACCCGGCTCCCGACCGGTTCCGCTGCGCCCGGCGCCGTCCGGCGCGCCGTCGCGGCTGCCGATTTCAATACCGCTGACCTCGGCACCGTAGCGGACTTCCGCTCCCGCCGCCGTTGCCGCCCCGTGCAGCGACTCCACCAGGGAGGCCAGCCCCGCAGCGGGTAGCGCGTGCGCCCCGCCGGACGCGGCCGTCATGCGATACAGCATCGCGGGCACCGCCCCGTTGGGCGAGCGCGGCGCCAGCCTCGATCCAGCCAGCCCGTCCCAACTCAGCGCCGCCTTGAGCAGGGGGCTCTGAAAATACTCGTCCATCAGGTCTCGCGCCGGAAGCGTCACGATGCGCAGGAATTCCCGCATCCCGTTCCTGCCGAGCCGACGCAGGTTCAGCCCGATGCGCGCGAACGTCATGGCACCTGCCAGGTCCCCGCTGCCGATGCGCGGCATTGTCTTCAGCCAGAACGGCTCGAGCGCCCGGGCGAAGCGCCGCATAAGCGAGACATAGTCACGGAAGGCATGCTGATCGTCGGCGCTCACCCCGTCGACGCGGTCGCCGGCGATGACGACATGCGCGCCCTCAGGGTTCAGGGCGACGGTGGGAAGGGGTCGTTGCGCGGGCTCGAACCCGTGCTTGTCGAGCTGCAGGTCACGGGCCACCCTGGCCGAGAAGTGGCCAAGGGTGTGCGCGACGCCGACGTGGAACCCGGGATGAAATTCGCGCCCGGCAGCCAACCCGCCGGGCCTTTCGGATG
>JAPOON010000081.1 GCA_026713405.1 Gammaproteobacteria bacterium | reverse complement strand
GGGGACCGGAGCGCCGGGGGGGTGCAACGCCGACCGGAACTCCCGGCTGCGAAGCATGAGTTCCGCATGGCGCGTGAGGGAGAGCCGATAGACTTCGTCCAGAGATTGCTGGATGGCCTCCGCCCTGGCCAGATCACCGATATGCTTGGAAAAATCACGCAAACCCCGGAGGTTAGGCAGAATTTGCAGCGGACCGGACGGTGGCTTGAGTGAACCTCGCAATCGGTGTGTGAAGTACGCGTACCTCGCTGCGTGGCCAATGTCGAGAAGGGCCGCAGCGCCGGCGGCCGCCGCGTAGACATCTGCGCCCCTCGTTTCCCTCACCATACGGGCCTGGATTGCACCATAGACAACTTTCCAATCGACATGGCTCGGCGGGTTCGAGTCGCCGAACTCCGAACGCTGTTCCGACAGGCCGCAGGCGATCGCCCGCACAAGGCGGCGGTGGGCATCCTGCAACCGCTGTGCCTGCTCCGCATTGTCCGGACTCGGCAGGCTCCTCATGAGTTCCCGGGAGACCATCCAGGGATCGCGCCCGCCGGGGAGATGCTCCGCCAGTCTCGTGAAGTACGAATGCTCAATATCGGTGCCGGGCGCCGCATCGGCCTGGGTCCGCAGCCACCGTTCAAGGGTTTCCCGGTCGAGGACCGGATTGGCGCCGGGTAGTGACGCCGACCGGAACTCGGCGCTGCGAAGCTTGAGTTCCGTATCGCGGGCGTGAGTGAGCCGGTAGATGTCGTCCAGCGATCGTTGGATGGCCTCGACCTTGGGCTGGTCGGCGCAGCGCTTGGTGTTGCCCAGTACATTCCGGAGCCTCTGCAGTGCGTCTGGCGTACTTCGCAGCGCGCGCTTCGGCTGCGTAACGGAGTGTGCGAAAACCGCGGCCGTCACGGCCTGGTCGATAGCACCAAGCGCCGAATCGCTTGCGGCGACGGCGTAGGTATCCCCCCGCTCCGCATCGATCCCTCTACGTGCCACGATGCCCTCGTGAACGGTGGTCCAACTGAAATGGGCCGGCCGTACCGGTTCCTGCCCGCCTCTCTGCGGTACCGGGGAAACGGATGGTTCACCTGTCGGCAAACGGAACGTCGCGGGCCGTCGCCCGGGTTCCCCTGCAAAATACGGTTGAATCCTGCGCCCCGCCCAGCCAACTTCCCTGATCACCGAGACACGGGGGCTTTGGTTGACCCCGGCACCTGACCTGCTGGTTTGAGGTTCCGTCCGCGATGGTGAGGGCCCGGCCCCTGGTACCTCCGCAACCTGCCTGCCGCGAAAGACAGCTTGCCCCGGTTCAGGGGTGGCGCCCGGCGCGCTCCAACGACCCGGGTCACCAGTCGCCTGCGCGCGTCCCGGGCGATCCATATTCGTTCTCCAGCTAGATCTTGCGGTCGATTGGAATGTCTCGAGGCCGCGCCGCTTCGGTTCGCCTCCACATCCAAGGGTCTGACAAGCTCAAGCGCGCACGGTTCCCGGTCGGCTGTACGTCCAGGCTGCCGGGAACTTGTTCCGGTCTGCGGTGACAAAACATGGAAAGTCGTTCGATAGCCGCACGCGCCGGAACAGCATCAGTGGCTTCGAGGGGTCGAGCCCACCAACGTGCAGCAGGGGAGTAACCGGATTCGAACGGCCGGTGCGTCTCCGACGCGCACATCACGGCCAAGCAGGAGCAGGACCGGGCCTTGGACAAACCGATCAGCACACCGGACCTGGCTGCCTGGACCCCTCGGACAGGCTCGTCAGAACCCGCCGAACAGCGACGGCAAGGGGCCATGGGCGGGCGGCGGGT
>JAPOON010000080.1 GCA_026713405.1 Gammaproteobacteria bacterium | reverse complement strand
CGCGTCCTCGGCCAGTTCGATCACGTCCCCCAGCGCCGTGATCGCCTGTGTCAGTTCCCGTCGCTGTCGAATGGCGCCATGAACGCGACGGATGCGGACCAGCTTCTTGAGCTCCGTTGACGTCGCTGCGTGTTCCTCACGGCGTTCATGAAGCTTCTCCTCGGCATCGCTCAACGCCTTGCGGGTTGTCCTCCAGGCCCTGACGGTCAGCGAATGCTCGCGTTGCCTTGACCGCGCGTCGTCCAATCGATCCCGGGCCTGGTAATAGAGCCGTTGCCCGGACCTTCGTGGCGCCCACAGTTGATTGGCCTCCTCCTCGAACTGCTTGAGGCGTTTCCGAAGATCGGCCAGGCCGGTCCCGGCGGCAAACAGCATCTCACCCACATCGTCCTTGGCGTCAAGGATCGCCCTGCCGCCTTCGGCCAGACGGCCGTGACTGAGATTGAACATGCGGTCGAAGTAGACCCGGTCCGCTCCGCCAAGGTACGGCGCCAGCAATCGTTCGTCGCCTGACAGGGGGTCGCTGTCAGGTCCGAGAATCATGTTCCTGCGAGTCTTGCGCCGCTGGAACTCAAAGCGCTCGCCGTCTTTTTCCAGCACCGCACCGAGGCGCATGGCGTCATAACTGTGCAGGGAGTTGTAGGGCGAGCGTTCCGGTATCCCGAACAGCAGATCCTCGATGGCGGTCAGTGAGGTCGTCTTCCCGGCTTCGTTGGGACCGAACACGATGTGAATGTCCCGTTCGGCCGGCGGCAGATCGATGCATGCGTCGGTGAACCGCCCGTAACGCAACAGCTCAAGCCTGGCGAGGCGCATCGCTTATCCATCCTCCGCCGTCAGCCGGGCGTTGAGGTAGGGCGTAACCTGTCCGATCAACGCCGCATAGTCGCCCGCCATGGCGGCGCCGAGCACTTCGTCCTCGCACCAGTCCCGCAATTCAGGCGGCAGCCTGCCGATCAGTTCGCCGATATTGGTCTTCAGTTGCCCGAGCAGATCTTCGTCGGCGATGGCCTCGCCGAGCATGCGCTGGAGATCGCCGAGGGCATCCTCCCGCGCGGCGAGCGCGGAGGCGTCGGCTATAGGCGTGGTCTGCACGACCACCCGTTCCACCCAGGCAACCTCGTCACCCAGCCCGAGCGCCGTTGCGCGGGCCTCCTCCATCAGGTGAACCCTATCCGCCGCCAGTTGACTGTGAAGCTCGGTTTGTCCTTTCAAGACGATCCGTGCCGCCAGCAGCCGCCCGTCCGAGCCCGCCGCCCCATGCGCCAGGACTTGAAGCATCCGATCGACGACTTCTTCCTTGCTTCCCGCCGACGCCACATCCACGTCGAGCACTGCCCAGCGCACCACGTCGAAAACCAGTGGTTCGACCTCGACAACCTCCCCGTCTTCCACCCTGACCAGGCTGGCCCCCTTAGGACCGGTCTCACGGACATGACGTCCCTGGAGATTGCCGGGAAACACGACATGCGGGTGTTCGTTGAGTACCTGTCCCTGATGCACGTGGCCGAGCGCCCAGTAGTCGTATCCCTTCGCCACAAGCTCCGGCAGAGAGCAAGGCGCGTAGTTGGCGTGGCCGCCGGTACCGCCCAAAGCGGTGTGCAGGACCCCGATGTTGAAGGCCCCCTGCACCGGTGCGGGATAGCCGGTCACCAGGTTGTCGGTCACGGCTTTCTCTCGGAAACTCTGACCGTGCAGAGTGACGTTCAGTGTGTCGAGTTGG
>JAPOON010000079.1 GCA_026713405.1 Gammaproteobacteria bacterium | reverse complement strand
GTCGTCCGCGGAGGCGGCCAATCGGGCGATCACGATTTCGGCGGTGTCCAGCTCACCGGAGGCGATGAGGCACTCCGCGAGATTGATCTCCAGGCCCGCGTCCTGCCCGTCGAGCCGGTCGAGGGCAACGGCCAGCGCCGCCGCCGCGCCCGCATAGTCCTTGAGCGCCTGCCGGCAGACCGCGAGCCCCCGCCAGTTGCGGGCGCTTTCGTGATCGTAGAGGCAAAGCAACTGGAAATTGACGAGCGACTCTGCGTGATGACCATTTTGACAGAGTTCCCGTGCCACGGCGTACATGCTGTCGAGGGCGTCCCCGGAGATGCCCCTGGCCGTGGCCAGGGTGGGGTTGCCGCCGAGCCGTCGCCGCAAGCCTTCGAACGCCGCGGACATGGACGATGCGTCCGGTTCAGCCGCCTCGGGCCCCGAGTGCGTTTCTGCGTCCATTTCTGCCAACTTTCCTGTCGTATCGAATTCGTCAGGCATCTCGCTCAAACGATGCGCATCATCAGCGCGCCATATTGCCGGCGATGGTCTGCATGAGTTGCTTCAGTTCCTGCAGAACCCCATCCGCCGCCGTCAGCGCTTCCTGGGACTTGTTCACCGTCGTCTTCAGCGACAGCATTTTCAGATCGTTGGTGCTGCTCAACTGGTCGACGTAGTTGCTCAACTTGCTTTCCGCGCTCTTCAGGTCATCGTTGTCCGGCGAATCGCCCAGGGCATCCACATCAATGCCGTTGTCGTCCATCCATTGCTTGAGCGAGTCGCTGGGGTCCCCGGGACTGTCCAGCGACCCGCTGTCTTCCCCCTCCTTCACGGCGCCCAGCCACTCGTTGGCTTCGTTGATCTGGTTCACCTGGTCCTGCATTTCCTGGGTTTTCCGCGCGGTCTCGTCGCTCAGGGCGATGTAGCGGTTCTGCAGCACGAGGCACACCGCTTCCAGCGGGGAGAGCTTCTCCATCTTGCCGTCCAGCATCACCTCGAACTCGTGTTGCCCGGGGTCGTAGTGGACCTGGTTCTCGTCGGCGACCCGGCTCGCCTGATCAGTGCCGTTGGCGCCTGTCGTGGTGGCCGAGTCTCCTCCGGGGGATGGTGTCGATGCTACTCGCGTCATGGCTGGATTCCTATGCTCGTTTCTCGTCCGGCCGGGGCATCGCTCCGTCAGACCCTGGTCATGCGCCGCAATTTTCGGTGCGGCTTCCTGGTTTGCCGATGGCCCGTTTCCTCGAGCAGTGTCTGCTCCCGTTCCTTGAGTTCCGCCTCGAGCGCTGCCATGTCTTCTTCGACCATGGCCCGCAAGGCCGGAGAACATCGATCGCTGCGAACCATCTCGCTGAGCACGTTCTCGTCTTCGATGCCGATTCGAGCGAACAGGTCCGTCATTCCGGCTGAGGTTTCCTTTGCCTCGGCAATGGTGGATTCCATCTCCGCGACCAACCGGTCTACCCGGACCTGCCGGGCTTCGTCTTCCGTCATAGTCTTGTCCAACCGGGCCTGCCGGGTCCGGTCCTCCGTGATTGACTGTTCTCCAGAACCTGGAACGCGCCTCCGAAACCCGGGACGCGAACGCACCCCGCCCCACGAATCAGCAGTAACGGCGGTGTTTTAGCGGCTTTCCGACAATAACGCAACCCGTCACCTCCCGGGCGTGGCGTCGAGTACCGCCATGGTTCCGCCCGAGCGAGGCGGCAACAACCGATCCTTGCAGCCCGACCGGGGCATCCCCGGCTAGTCCGATTTCTCGAACAGCGCATAATCAACGTCAAGATGCTCGAGTGTCGGCTGGCAACTGTCGGCATCGAACCTGATGTCCATCGAAATCTTGAGATGGCTGCGGTTGGCGTCGAGGTCGACGCCATCGTAGTCGCCGGCTCGCCCGAAAACGGTTGCACCTCCCAATTGACCGGTATCCACGATCCTCAGCAGTACATCGCCCGCCCTGTTTCTCGACAGGCTGTAGGTCACCTGGTTCGTTCCGGTTTCCAGCGAAGGATCGGAGCTGGAGATCGCCAGATCCGGACGCTGGGCGTTGAAGCAACCGATTCTTCCGCAAATCGGAGCCGCCTGATAAGCCAGCGTGGAAACGCTTTTCAGCAGCTGTTCGTCGATGACTCCGTGGCTGTCGCGGCAGAGATTCTGCAGTCCCTCGATCACCGCGCCCTGGGCCCGCTCCAGCGTCCTGCCGTCGATCTGGTAAGTGGCGCGATCGTAGTCGACGATGGCGTCCTCGAGCACGCCGTCCTTGAGGGTTGCGTCGCGCTTGTTGCGCATCTGGATGGCGAGTTCCTCCCGGACGAACGAGACCGCTGGTTCGCAAAGCGAATCCAGGCGATTGGCATGGCCCATTCGTTCGGGGGCGGGCATGGGGATGCCGAGATCGCGAAGCGTGGCGATCGACTCGTCGGACAGGCTGTTCCAACGGGGGCGGAGCGGCGCGTCGCCACCCTGCGCGGACACGACGCCGGCAAGCGAGGTGAGCATGGCCGAGTATTCCCCCGCGTGCCCGAAGCTTTCCGGGCGGAATATCGGCGTACCGTGCAGGTCGGGATCGCCCGAAACCAGCGTCCTTTGCGCCATCGGGGTGTCGGGAAATTCGGAGCAGTACCAGTTCGCTCCTTCACTGACGGCCCGCAAGGCGCCGTTCGGTTGCGCAAGCCGTTCGGCGATGGCCCCATGCCCGCCTCCGGGCGTGAGCAGAAACCGCCAGAAGCCGCGCACCAGCGAATTCTCGTCCGGCGTGCCGAGTTGCCTGCCAGCCCCCTCGAAGGCGCGCCGCATGGCGCCGTGGAACTTCGGCAGCAGCTTTTGCAGTTCCGCCGCCCCGGGGGATTCGCAAAGGGCGGGAAGCTGTTCACGCACCTCCGTGTACGCCTGCCACATGCCCGGCACCAGCTCTGCAGGAATATTGTCGTGCAGCACCTGATCGAGCAGCTTTGCCTTGACCGGCTCATCGATGGGCAGCGTTTTCACGGCGCGGGCCGCCGCGGCCCTTTCGCTGGCGAAGTCGCCGATCGCGCGCTGCGCCACCTCGCCGAGCGCGGTCTCGTCCTCCAGTTTGCTCTGCGGGAGCCCGTACCGGACCCCTTGCACGAGTCTCTGCTGCAGATCGCGCTGCGCATCGGGCGTCAGCCGTTCCCGACTGAAGGAACCGAGCTCCGGTGCGTGCACCCCGATCTGCGTGAGCGCGCGTGCGGCCAGGGAGCCCGGACGGTCCAGCGATAGCTGTTGCACCGCGCCCGCCATGGGTCTCAGGGCGGCGTTGACCGCTTCATGCACCAGGGGTTTGACAATCACGGCAGCCAACTCCGCGGTCACCAGCCGGCTACCGTCATTGCCCGCCGCGGCAATCGCCTCGCGCACCCCCGGCTCCAGGGCGGCTGCAACGACGAGCCCGGCGCCGTCGGGAATTCCGGGATAGAGCGTCCGCGCTGCATCGTCGACCATGACCTGCAGCAACGACAGGTCGACCCCGGTCGCCACGCGTCCGAGGTAGGTGTCCGCCACCCGTGCGTTGCGGTCCCGAAAAGCCGCCTGCAGCCGGTCAGCTTGTCGGACGGCCTCCCGCACGTGCCGGGCGCGCAATGGCTTGCCGCCCTTGATGGCCCGGTTTGCCCCGGACGATTCCAGCGCCTGTTCGGACAGGTCCCCGCCGTACCTCGCGTTCAGGGACTCGAGGAAACGGGCTGCCGTATCCCTGTTCGCCCCGGTGCGAAAATTGCCGATCCAGCGCGCGATTCTGCCCGTGCGGGCGGCAACACCGCGCCGGTCTGCCGTCAGCGTTACCTGGGCATCGTCGCGCAAGGACACGGCAGCGCTCCTGAAGCTCTCAATGTCGATCATCGACAGGCTCTCGCGTCACTTGCCTTTCACGATAGCATCCGCACAGCCCGTTTCGCACCTTTCAGCCCGCAACCGTCACCAACTTTCGTCGGGGACGTCGAGGCTACATGTAGCGTGGGCGCGCGGATCGATAGCCGGTACTCCAACGGTTCGATACGCACGAAATCCGGCCGGGCTCGCAATGTTCAGCCCATGGAAACAGTCCTGCGTCGCACCGGGACCGGCGCGCGGCCTATCCGCCGGCTGCCCGTTTCAATCGGGAGGTAGAAGCCCGAGAGACCGGGCGCGCTGCACCCCGTCGTACCGGTTGCTCACCTCGAGCTTGGCAAACAGCTTGCGGATGTAGTAGCGCACGCCCTGGGCCGACATTCCGAGTTCCTCTCCGATCGCCCGGTCGGTCTGGTGCTCCAGGCGCGCCAGCACCTCTGCTTCGCGGGCACTCAGCAGCGGCGCCACCTGGGAAGGGCTTGCGCTTGACGCAGCGATCAATGCCTCGGCCGACTCCCTGAATGGCGAATCGGGGTTGCCGTCGCGAAACGCCGCCAGCACCGGGACCGTTACATGGCGCTCGCGCACCACCGCCCAGCCGTAGTCCGTCTCGGCATACAAATCGAGGAACGTCTCCAGATGCCCCAGCGCGGCCTCCCGATCTCCGGCCGCCTCCTCCAGGGCAATGCCCAGTACCAGGGCACGCATCAACGTCCTGCGCAGGCCGCGCCTGCCGGTGAGATCGATGAGTTCGCGCAGCAGTTCCCTGCCTTCGGCAAACTCCCCGCGCGCGGCCGCAAGGCGCAACCGTGCGCACGACATCACTTCCATTTCGCGCCAGCTTTGCCCGGCGAGGTCAAGACAGGCCACCTGGGAATCCGGCAGGGACTCGAGTTGCCATCGCTGCTCCGCTTCGCCGATACGTCCAGCCGCCACGAGTACCGCAACGCCCATTCCTGCAAGGTACCGCGCGACGGCCGGCAGTTCCGCCTGCACCGCGTGCTCCCACATCTCATCGGCAATCGACAGGGCGCTGTCGACGCCAAGCTTGTGCAGGGTCAACTCCACGGCCACCGTGGTGGCGGCCGCGTAGAACGGCAGGGACGAACTGCCGACCCAGATCTCCCTGAGCCCGACAACCCCGTCGTCGGCGTTTTCCATCCGGTTGCGTTCCAGATCCAGCTCCCGCTTCAGGGCGGCGTTGAACACCTCCATGCGGGGATTGTCGGGGAACTTGCGCCTGGCCGCGCGGATACTTTTCTCGTACCAGTCCGCTGCCTGCCCGGTGTGACCCTGTGCCATGGCGACCTGACCGAATATTCCATCCGTCGCCAGCGACAGATAGGACGACCGGCCGCCGAGCCAGCGCCGCGTCCGCATGCCCCGGTCGAGCGCCTGTTCGAATTCCGCCTTCTGGTTGTGCGCCTCGCAAATGCCCCACTCCACCGTGGCGCGGACGAGCGGCTCGATGCCCGGCTGCTCAACGATCCGTTCGCAATGGGCGATCACTGCCTTGAACAGGCTTGAACCGACCGGCGCGCATCCATTGAGAGCCAGCATCCCCAGCGCGATGCAACGCTCGATTTGGGGCCCCCCGCTCACGTTGGGCGGGGCTCCGCCCTCCTTGGGTGGGGCTCCGCCGGCCCCGCTCGGGGCTGCGTCCGATGCGCCCGGACCCGCGGTCGCCACTGGCGCGGACCCGGCGGCGAGCAGTTCCCGTGCAGCCGCATCCAGCGTCCGCCTCGCCTGCGGCAACCAGCCTCTGAAAATCTGCGCCACGCCCCGCACGAGGGCCAGCCGTGGATAAAGGGCAATGATCTCGTCCGTCAGGTACCGACTGACGTCGAGCAACCGTTCTTCGCCCTCCCGAGGCCAGATCCGTACGCCGCCGCCCTCGGCCAGGATCCGCCCCACCAGCGCCGGATCGTCTGCTTCGGCGGCATGCTCCACGGCGTTTCCGGTCTCGCCGCGTCGGGCCAGTGCTGTCGCGAGGCTGCGGTGAACCTGCCGCAAACGTTCAGGCGCCTCGCGCCTGCGCCGGTTTGCACAATGCCCCCGAACCAGCGGATGCAGGCGCAGGATTTTCCCGCCGCTCCCGCGAACGGGTTCCAGCAGACCGGCCACGCCGGACATGCCCTTGAGTCTGCCCATCAAGTCCCTGCCGCCGAGCACTTCTTCCAAAAGCTCGGCATCGATCGTCTCGAACAGGCCGACGTCGAGCAGAAATTCCCCTTCGTCTTCCGCCAGATCAGACCAGAGGTTCGACTCTACCCAGTTGTACATCAGCTCCTGCACGTCGCGCTCCCGCGCTTGCCCGGCCCGCGCCGCGCGCTCGATGCCCAGCGCAATGGGCCAGCCCGCAGAGTTCGCCGCCACCGCCGCCAGTTCGCGCCGTGACAGTTTCCCGTCGAACAAGCGCTCGATCTCCGCGCGCGAAAAGCGAAGATCTTCCTCGGTCAGGAAATCTGCCGCGCCTTCGAAAAGCGCCCCGGCCAGGTCGAGGCCGACCGGGAACTCCCGGCATGACAGGGCCAGGTGCAGGGTGGGGGGCGCGTTGCGAACGAGTTCGTTCAGGCTGGCAACGGACGCCCGGCCCGTCAGCGTCTGCAGATTGTCCAGCGCGAGTACCCAGGGTCCTTCGCGATTTTCCAGCGCTTCGAGAAGTTCCGTGACCGGGTCGGATCTCGGTGGCGGTTCCGCGCCGTTCGGGTGCTGGTCGAACAGGTCCAGGCCGGCCCGCTGAAAGGCGTGGGCGATATGCATGTCCAGCGCGCCCGGTTCGTCCTCACCGTCCAGTGAAAGCCATGCAACGGGAACCCCACGGTCCAACAGGGCGCGGCAACTTGCCGCGAGCAACGTGGTTTTGCCGAATCCGCCCGGAGCCTTCAGCACCGTCAGCCGCCGATTGGCAGGCGCACAGCGTTCGGCCAGCGCCTTTCGCTCGATATAGCCGGCTACCGGGCCGGGAGTCGTTACGTGTTGATCGGAATGCCAGGGAGGCGCAACGCCTGAATGCAGCTCAGCGGTGCTTCCTCCGGATACCGGCCCTATCGTCGCAATGTTGGTTGAGGAACCATCCCGTTCCGCATCGTTTACAGACATCGGTTACTCCAAGCGTCCACCTGGACTCCGCAATCAGCAAGGACAACGCATACGACCGGACCACGCCCGCGACTACCAAGACTATCCCTCGCTTTCCCGGCACCTTCGGCACCAAGCCAATCCACATGAGCGTCATACCATACACGACACGCACCCTGTTGCAATCCGGTTGCCTGGCCAATCCGTGCCCTTGTAGCGCACCTTTCGCCGAGCAGCCGGTACGTATT
>JAPOON010000078.1 GCA_026713405.1 Gammaproteobacteria bacterium | reverse complement strand
GTTCAGCAGGCAGACGGCGACGGAGACGATCCCTTTCGCTCGCAGTTCCGCCGCCAGTTCCCGCGCCGCATCCGCATCCACGGCACGGCCCACGGACCCATCGGCATAGGTTCGCTCAGCGACTCCCCAGGTGCGGTCGGCGCCGATCAAAGGCTCCGGGTACTCGATCTGCACATCGAACATGTCGTAGCGGCGCTCGTCCCGGATGTAGAGCACATCGCGGAAGCCTTCGGTGACGATCAGGCCGGTCGGTGCGCCTTTGCGCTCGATGAGCACATTGGTGACGATGGTGGTGGCGTGGGTCACCACATCGTTCACCTGGCTCATGGAAATGCCCGCGCGGCTCAACACCTGGTCCGAGACGCGGAAGAACCCCTCGAGCAGGTCGTGGTGGGTGGTCAGCGCCTTGTCCGTCCATGCCTGCCCGCCGCTGCCGAGCAGCACCGCGTCGGTGAAGGTGCCGCCGATGTCGACAGCAAGCGCGTACCGGGTAGCACTCACCGGGAGCCGCTCCGGGTCAGAGGTGTGGCCGCCCGCACCTTTACCGGGCGCAAACGGGAAGTCGGCGCCACCGGGACCGCTGACGGCTCACTCGTCAAACTCCGCCCGCTGGTGTTCCACCAGGTGACGGTAGTCGGCCCGAATGGGCGCGAACACATCGAGGTTCAATACCTGCTCATCGCCGATCGGTTCGCCGAAGTGCTCCACGTCGGGCGGAATGCGGATGAGACTGCCGGCGCCCGCGATCAGTTCCTCGCCGTCCACCACGAACCGCATGGTGCCCTGGACGACATACACGAGCTGCTCGCACGGGTGGCTGTGCGGATTGACCTCCATGCCCGGTTCCAGCCAGTTCATCACCATCAGGACATCGTCGCCCCGGAAGCCCGCGCGCTCGACCCCCGGCCGCACCACCTCCTTGGGCAACCCATTCCACTCATGGACCCGTGTTCTGCCGGACTCGCTCATGTCGCCTCCCCCGCTGCAGTCGATGACACAGTTTATCCTCCCGAACGGCCGAGGTGTCTTGCGCATCCGCGCCCGAATCCTTTGCGGGCCCGGGAGCCTGCGACTTCCTGCAGCGCAAGCTCTCGGGTTGAGCGGTTCCGGCTGGCGAAATGTCCGCCGCGCAAGCAGAATCGAACCTGACCCGCGGACGGGCCGGGCCCGCGTGCCGCGCGAACCTGAAAGCGTCCGCGCCAACCTGTACGTCCGCGCAGACGCAGGGAGGATGCCATGAACATAGCGGCACACCTGGCGCGCGCCGGATTGTCCGCCGCTGACCGTCCCGCCATTGCCATTGGCGCCGACACCCTGCACACCTATGCAGAACTGGCGAGTCGCGCCGCGAAGCTCGCGGGCGCAATGCGCAGAGACCTCGAGCCCGGCGAACCCGTGGCCCTGGTCATGGCCAACTGCCCCGAATACCTGGAAGTGCTCTATGCATGCTGGCACGCGGGGCTCATCGCCGTTCCGGTCAACGCCAAGCTGCATCTCAGTGAACTCGCCTACATCCTCGCCAACAGCGAAGCGCGCATCTGCTTCGCCTCGCCGGCGTTGGCGCCGGGGCTCTCCGGCTTGAGCGGCGGCAGGCTGCGCAATGTCATCGAGGCAGGCAGCAGCGAATACCAGGCCATGCTGGCCGGCGAACCGCTGCCGATGGAGGAGGTACCGCCCGAAGCGCCCGCCTGGCTTTTCTATACCAGCGGGACGACCGGCCGGCCCAAGGGCGCGACCCTGAGCCACCACAATCTGCGCCTGATGTCCTGGTGCTACTTTGCCGATGTGGACCGGCAATCGCCGTGGACCGCCATCCTGCACGCCGCGCCCATGAGCCACGGCTCGGGCCTGTACGCCCTGCCCCACGTCATGCAGGCGAGCTGCCACGTCATTCCGGAGAGCGGCGGCTTCGATCCCGCCGAGGTCTACGAGTTGATCGCCGCCTGGCCCAATCTGGTCTTTTTCGCGGCCCCCACCATGGTGAAACGGCTGCTAGACCATCGCGCCGACACCGATACCTCCAACCTGAAAACCATCGTTTACGGCGGTGGCCCCATGTACACCGCCGACTCCGTCGCCGCCATCGAGCGCTTCGGCCCGAAGCTCGCCCAGCTCTACGGGCAGGGAGAGACACCGATGACGATCACGGCGCTCCCGGCCCGTTTTCATGCGGAAACCGGGCACCCGCGATGGCTGGAACGCCTTGCATCCGTGGGCCTGCCCCAGAGTGCCGTGGAGGTGCGCACGGCCGGTGCGGACTCGAGGCCGCTCGGTCCCGGTGAGGTCGGCGAGATCCTGGTGCGCGGGCAGACGGTGATGAGCGGCTACTGGCGCGATCCGGAAGCCACGGCGCAGACACTTCGCGACGGCTGGCTGTACACCGGTGACATGGGCTGTTTCGACGAAGAGGGCTTCCTCACGCTCAAGGATCGCGCGAAAGACGTCATCATTTCCGGTGGCAGCAACATCTACCCCCGGGAAGTGGAAGACGTGCTGCTGCGGCACGACGCGGTGGCCGAAGCGGCGGTGGTCGGCCGCTATGACCGCGGGTGGGGTGAGACGGTGGTGGCCTACCTCGTCCCGCAGGCCGGAGCAACCATCGATACGGCCGCGCTGGACCGGTTCTGCATCGACCACATCGCCCGCTTCAAGCGACCGCGCTTCTACCGGGTCATC
>JAPOON010000077.1 GCA_026713405.1 Gammaproteobacteria bacterium | reverse complement strand
CGAAGTCCTTGAGCATGCGGAGGAGTCGCTCTTTGTCGTCCGCCGTCAACTCCTGGTCCAGCGCGTTGCGGTTCACCGCCTTGGCGAGCAACTCGGCAATATATCCGCGTTGGTCGGTATGTAGTTGGCGGGCAGCCACAGGCTGGTCGCCAAGACTCCCCGGCGCCTGGAAAAACGCCGCACGGTTGTCGTTGGTGAAGACTTCGAGGTCAACTTCGAACGCTTTGCAATAATCAAGGATGGCCCGGTGGTGATAGGGTATGCGGGCCGGGCCCATATTGGCGTAGAGATATGCCTTGTCGTCAAAATTCACCCGCTGGGTGCCGCCGAACTCTTCGATCATGTCACCGCTGCGGACTGTCAGGCTGCGTCCCCCGGCACGTCCGGTAGCCTCCAGAATCGTGCAGTCATAGCCCATTTTGTCCAGTTCATAGGCTGCCACCAGGCCGGCAATGCCGGCTCCGAGAATGACGATGCGTTTTCCGTCGCCGATGCTCTGGGAAACCGCGGACGGGGACGAGCAGCCCGTCAGACTGGACACCCCCAACATGCCCAGCGCCGCCATGGTCCGGTAAACGCCCGCCGCGCCGGCCGCGGAGCCGATATATTGGAGAAGTTGCCGTTTCGTCAGCATGCAAGCTCCTTTCCTCTGTGCCAATCAAATCAAAGGTCTGTACTTGAAATTATACTGCGGACTGCACGACTTCAACGTCTTGCTTTGACGATTCTGCAGGCTGTTGCCCTGCCAATGCCCCCAGCCCTTCCGCAGCCTGTCCTGGCGTCAAACCGACCTTGATCAGGCCCTCCAATCCAAGACTCGTCTTGCGCCACACCGCGCCTCTGATCTAACAGCCCTCCACAGACCCTCCTTCTCCCACAGATCCTTCTCGCTCCTGAAGCACGGGACCTTCTTGGCAAGGACCTCCACTGCATCGCCGGTTCTGAGATTGCGCCCTTGCCAGGCATTTCGGCTTCGGGTACGAAAACTGTCGAAGCCTCGCAACTCGATCTTGTCGTCCTCGCTCAAGCCCTCGGCATACACGTGAGCAACATGCTGGCGACGATTTTGATTTGCCTCTTGGCAAGGTAGACTTTATCGGCGACTCTTGCAGCGAGTTCTGTTCTTGTCATCTTGCCAACCCCACCGATCTGACCTCTGACGATATCGCCTCGGGATGGGGCAGGAGCGATTTTCCGACCCGGATAAGGTCGATTATAGGAGGAAACTTCGGGAGTCGACCGTCCGCAGGACATGGAACCTACTCACGGCTTAACACCCCTGCCACCATCGCACATCCTCAAACGACATTCTGACTCAAGCCGCAACATGGTAGATGCGCTTCTGCAGGTCTCCGGACAATATCGAGACCACGCTAGAGAAGCGTTTGCAGTTCTCGCAACCGACTCGTCAAGCAACAGCTTCATCGGTACCTGACAGTAGCATTGCAGTCGCACGCTCGAGAAGTTCGTCCGGCCGGCCACCTGCTTCCAGATGTTCCATCAGGATGCGCACGGGAACCCTGGTGCCGGCAAACACGGGCGTGCCGCCCAGAATATCCGGGTTCCTGTCGATGAGCGCGTCAGTCATTGCCTTCTCCCGAAGCGCACTTGCTGGAAGGTGCAGACGACGGTTTCGTGCACGCTCCGTGCGAGGCTACCGCTTTCCGTTCTCTTCCGAGGTCCCTGGCGGGGGTGTTGCGTTCGTAGCCGCCGAACGCTCAGAGTCCACCGCATTGTCCGCTACCGCTGTCTCAGCCGGCGCCTCGCTACTCGCCCCGCTCTTCCCTGGTCGTTTCGGTACCAGGCCGCTGACGCGGCGCGCCAAGGCCGCCTGCAGGATGAGCGATGCGGCTGCCTGCGCGTTGATGCCGTTTTCCTGTGCCGCCTGCTCCAGGACCCTGTGCGACGCCGGCGGCAGCTCGAACGTCACCCTTGTCGATCTAGCCATCTACTCTTACCCCTTT
>JAPOON010000076.1 GCA_026713405.1 Gammaproteobacteria bacterium | reverse complement strand
GCGATTGCGGCGGCACCCAGCTTGGCGCCGGTGCGCTCGATGATCGCACCCCGCCCGTCGCCCATGTGGTGATAGTACCGGTTCAGGTTGTAGCGCAGGTTGCGCCGCGCGGCTTCGCGGATCTTCGCGCTGTCGCGATACTCGCCGAGCCTGGCGAGCGCCAGGGACCCGAGAAACCGGCGAATGGCGTTGTCGGCCGGTGACTCCTTTCCGCGGCTCGGCCAGTACTTGTAAGGTAGCGCACCCTCTGTCGAAAGGTTGGCAAGCATCCACGCACCGATGCCGTCGGCGATGTCTTCTGCTCGATTCTCCCCGCGTCCGGGCACAGCGGGAACCACCGTCGAGCCGCGAAACAACTCGACATGCTCAGGCGCGTCGCGGGAAATGAGAAATTGACGGGCGGAAAGAGAGCGTAACGCGCCGCGTTTCCGGAATGCATCGGGGCTGGCGCCATGCCGTTCGAGAAACCTGTCCAGCGCGCGTCGAAACGAAAGATTGGAGGCGAGCATGCTCGTGGGCGCGTATTGCACCGCGTTATTATCGAGGGAAATCTCCAGGCCGATGACACCCTGGACACGGGGGTAGAACGTTGTGCCAAATCGCTTTGGCGAGACTTTGCGGACGCGGTCGACAACCGAGACTTCAATTTTTTCGTTCGCGCCCGTACCGAGGTGTCGCGGAAGGTCATTCAAGCTGACACCGTCAAGCCAGCCGTGCCGCTTGGCCAGGCCGTCCTGCCGCACGCAAAACCACATGCTGGGTACCTTTGGTCGCTTGACCTTCAATCCGAACAATGGTCGATCACTTTGGGTGGTGTGGCTCGCCCCAAGCAAAGATCTCATCATACCGATTGGCGGCCGGACAGGGCGGCGCATGGGCCAGTTTCGGCCATAGTGTAATTGGGCCCGCTTTCCTCATTCGGGCCTGCACCCGGCATTGCGAATTGGAGCATCGACTCCCGGCGGAAATCCAGGCGGGTAACGAGGTTCGGTCCGGGGAATTGTATATTCCATTTAACTTATTGATATATAAACGTAATTGTTATCATAAATTGCGTTTTCGGCAATGGGGAATCACGCAAGATGAAACAGTAATTCGCTGTATTCCCGGGTTGTCGTCAGGCCTATTCACCGCGCCCGGAAACCACCGACAGCCTGCTCGCTCAGCGTGCAGGAGGCCCGTACCTCGCGCCCACTCGGCGCTCGGAATTCCGAATCGGCAAATGATTTTCCATGCGAGGCGGTTTTCCGCTCCGAAGTACGGCTCGAAGAAGCATCAATACCGGGCAATGTCCCCGTCAACCACCTGCACGATGCGTTTGCCGCCGCCCGGGTTACGGACCCGTCGGAGTGAGGCGCGACGAGGGCCGCCTATCCCGTTGCCAGTTCGAGAATGCGCTGCAGGTCCCCGTCGATGTCCGCAGGGCTCCGGTTTTCTTCGGGCCTGTGCAGGATGTCCAGAATGCTGCGATAGGTTGCTTCATCGACTTCGTCGCGGTCCCGGGCCTCGTCGAGTGCCAGGTGCACCGATGACATCGATGCCTGAAGATCGCGCAACAATGTGTCCGGTTCGGCCGCGTTCTGCAGCTTGCCGAAAAGCTGCCGGGTCCACTCGATGCGCTCCCTGAAGTAGGCGAGAAAGGACTCGGGCTCGTAGGCGATCAGGCCGCCATGGGGCCTGGGCGTATTGCGCATGAAAAACGGCATTTCGGTGTTGGCGCCGTAGTACGCGATGGAGCTGCTGATACCCAGGGTGGTCACGTACATGCGGCCGTCGAGACCCATGGCCAGCAGCGCGCCTGCATCGACGAAGGGTGTGCTGAACTTCAGGTTGCCGTCGTAATCGAAGTGCGCCAGGAAATACCTGACCGGCTGCGCGAACCGGGTCAGATCGAGACTGGCTATGGGGGGCTGTATCTCATTCTGCCTGTCCTCCGGGATGGGTATCGCGGTGCCGACCGAGACGATGGCCCAGAGGCCGTCGGCGACCGCCAGGATGCCGGAGACAAGGCTGGCATGAGGCTCGCCGTACCAACCGGCTTGCCAGGGCACTTCCCGAACGGCCAGGTCCCTCAGGTCGCGTTTCCAGACGACGTCGCCGTTGTTGCCGTCCCAGCAGACCAGGTAATTGAGGTCGAAGGTGAAGAGCCTGCCGTCGGGCGAGCTGGTGGAGGAAACCCCGGTTACCGAGCTCTCCGACGATTTCCAGGCAATCGCGCCCGTATCGGTGTCGATGCCGTTCAGCAACCCTTCACCATCGATCACGTACACGAAGCGGCCGTCGAACGACAGCGTGGGGCTCGTGCCGCTGCCGGATTCGCCCAGGGGCGTCTCGAAGGCGATGCGCAGCCCGTCCGCGGTTGCGTCGATGCCGTACAGCACCACCGCATCGGGTTCGCGCCCGGTTGCCACGATGAATATGCGGCCCGTCTCGCTATGCACGCTGGGCGTGTTGGCTACCTGCATGTTGAAGCCGAAGATGGCGTCCCAGCTGTCCTGCAGGATGCGCTCGTCGATGGAGCCGTCCGCCCAGAGGCCCGGCGGCATCGGCGATGCGGGCAGGCCCTTGACTCCCGGCAGTTCCAGCACCGGCATGGCGAGCCGGCCCGTGTCGCGCTCGAAGAGCGCCACCTTGCCGTCGCTGGATATGGCGCCCGCATGCCCCGTATGGGTGAAGAAAATGGAGAATATGTAGCCGTCGATGCCGGCATCGGACAGGCGGGTCACCCAGCGGGAGTTGCCTGCCGGGTCGAAAGACCAGAGTTGGTTGCTG